>JADJZB010000033.1 GCA_016719485.1 Holophagales bacterium | reverse complement strand
TGCCGTGGCGATGTCCATCCTGTTCTCTTCGGCGTCGAGGAGGCGCCGGAAGAGTGCGAAGTCCTCATCCGAGATCATCACCCCGACGACGTGCCCGCCGTTCTCCACACGCACCGGACGGCCGCGCACGGACGCCTCAGTCGGCGCGCACTCCGTCCCCTTCGTCGGAGTTCCGTCTCCGGCGCCGCTGCTCCCCTCCAAGACCAGCCGGAGACTCTCGGGCTCGGCGACGAATCCCAGCTTTTCGAGGCCGATGACGACCCCGTCTCCGTCCTTGATCAGCACGACATCCCCGCCGACCTCTTCGTAGTCGTGTTCATCCTCGGGTCTCCCGAACCAGACCGTCAACGTGCGTGCCTCGGCGTCGTGGAAGGCCTTGATCTCGTCCACGGCGCTCTTCGTGCTCGTTCGTTCCGGTGACGCGGAGGTTTCGTTGCGGCTTCCGTCGAGGCCGAGCGTCGCCTTCACCTGATCCCACGGGATCGTTCCCATGCGCTCCGTCTCCGCACGAGAGGCGCGTACGTCCCGCAGGTCTTCCTCGTCCTCGAGCTTCTCGAGGAAGAGGACGTCCTCCAGGGGGACCACCGCCACTCGGCACCGTCCGATCCGCACACGGACCCGCTCGCCCTGACTCGCCCTCTTGGCGGCCTGAAGCAGGCGTGCCGCGAGCATGGGGTCCGGAGTGCGCCGGACCTCACCTGCCCGACTCATGAGCGTGACGGGGCGCAGGTGCCGTGCCCGCCCGAGGTCGACCTGCTTCGCCTGCGGGCTTCCCTCCATGCCTCGAAGTCCCGCTGAATGTCCCTCTCGCTCACGCCCCTGGCCTCGAGAGCGCGGCGCACCTTCTCCGATGCCACGAGGAACCGTCGCCGTCGCTCCTCGATAGACCCGACGTCGCCCGCCTCGGGCGGGGCGGACGCGGCGTCGCGGTCGGCTTCGTCCTCGCTCATCCTCGTCCCTTCTTCGGCGCGGTCCTTGCCACACGCCTCTTCGTGGCGACCCGTTCGCACCTCGACTCGATAAGCTCGTCGAGCCTCGCAACGTCCTCGGCCTTCATCCCGAGGCGTCGAGCCGTGGCAGACAGGTCTGGATCCGGCGTCCTCACGATGAACGGAGTCTGTTTTCCCGGTACCGACGATGTCTCTCGCTGGCCTCGAGCGTTGCCACGCTGAGGCGGCTCTTGCCGCGGGACATCGAGACCTTGCCCATAGAGCCCCCTCGATCGCGCGGCTTCGCGCCTCTGTTCGGCCCTCATCTCGATCAGGCGCTCTTCGACCGCCCTCCCGAGCTCCGGGTCAGCGAGCACACCGTCGAGCCATTCCATGACCTCGGTTGCGGGAGGCTCCCGCCTCGGCTTCCCGAGGCCACGTCGGCCTTTCGAGGTCCCCGCATTCCGCCCCATCTCCTGCCCTCCTCCTTCATCCCGCCCCCCCGCCTGCCGACAGGAGGGCATGCAGCACCTTCCCGTCGACGGGCGCCATCCTCCGGCTCTCTGCTGTGCGCCGAAGCGAATCCCTGTCCCGTAATACGACTCGTACGTGGCGGCAGGGTGCGGCAGGTGCTCAGTCTCGAACGCTGTGTTCACAGACATAGGATACTTATAACCCGTTATCTTATCAACAGTGTGCTCATCGCCCGTCGCCTCATCGCCAGTGCTTTCGCTAGGGTGCCATCGACATGCAGAGGCATCGTGACCTCGTCACCCTCGGAGCGAGGATCCGGGCGTTGCGCGAGGAGCGTGGCTGGTCTCAGGAGGCCTTCGCGCATCACTGCGGTCTCGACCGGACGTACTACGGTGGGATCGAACGCGGCGAGCGGAACGTGGCCGTGATCAACCTCCTCAAGGTCGCGCGCGGACTCGAGGTCAACGCCGGTTCGCTCTTCGCGGACGCTGACGAACGACCGTCGTCCTCCCGCCAGTAGTCGAGACCGCCGACACTGCCGCCGCAGTCCGATCCCTGGGCGCGCGCTCCCGCGATTTCCCTCAAGGACGCCATTTGTCCAATCACGGGGGCACCTTCCGCTCGATGACCACTCTGCCGAAACAACCCCGCAACACCGACCACAGGCTCGCCTTTACCGACGGCGTCCTCGTCTACTGTCCGACCTGCGTCCACCGGCTTCGTCTCCTCGAGGACGGTGTGATGCCACCGAACTGGCTCCCTTTCATTTCGATCGACGTCGTGGATGATCTCCCGCAGAAGGACTGCGATCGCTGCGGGAGGCACCTCGAGGACGGGACTGGCGGCGAACCGTGGGACTGACCACCGCGGTGCCGGGCGGAAGATGAGGACTTCTGACCTCTGTCGAGGCTCTTGCCGCGCGCCGCCGACGACGCGATGGCGGACACCAGCCGGCCCGTCCGGCAAGCACGAAAGGGCACCCGCGGGCGGCTCCGGCGGAAGGCCCGGTCGAGCCGGACGCTCCGCGAGGGTCGCGCCGGGCGGGTCCCTCCCGGCCTCCCGCCCGTCACGCCCCTCGCATCCCGCCCCGGTCGCGTCACTGCGGCCGAGGGCGGCCTCCGTGTCCCGGCGCTTCGCGCCGCCGCGCCCGGGCCGGGCCGCTTCGGCCGAAGTGCACTTCGGCCGCCCGGCACCAGCCATGTCCCTCGCGGCGTTAGCCGCGAGGGGGCGGGCCTTCCCGCCTCCGGGCCGGCGCAGTTGGCCCTGCGGTCGAACAAGTTGCGACCGACACCGCCCGCGGGTGTAGGGAGCGCGCGGCCTACGGAAGCTCAGCTTCCGCTTCACGGCGGCGCGTGCAGCTAAAGGCCCGTCACGCGGGCTGCGAGGTCGGGCACGCCAAGCCCCTGCGCGTTCACTGCTCGGGCCTTGGCGCGCCCGCGCAGCCCCCGCGCCGGGCATCCCTTCAAAGGCGGCGCCTGCCGGCGCGGCGCTCAATGCCCTGGCAGTGCGGCCGCTCGGCCGCGCTGCGGTCCTCTCGCGCGGGCCGTATGCCCGCGCTCGGGCACCTTCGCGCGCGCAGCCTCCCGCCAGGGCGGACGACGACGACACCGACAACGAGGGCGAGACCGACGAGGGAAGCGGCTAAAGGAAGAAAGTAGCTCGAGCTTCGGCGTCGTCCCGCGGCGCTCGTCGACGCGGAGACCGAATGGGCTCCGCGATATCAGAGACGTCGCGCTCCGGCCCGCAGGCGGTCAAGGACGCGCGTAGCGCGAGGCTCGTAGAGCCGATTCCTTGACGGCCGAGGACCGGGGCGCACGGCCTCGGGGTCGTCGGCGGCGACGAGAGGGACGTCCGATGCGTCGCCGTGGAGGTGGCAGAAATCGTTCGGCTACGCGGCCTCTGTGGCAAACGTCGTTTGCCTGCGAGCCCTCCGATGCAGAAGAAGTTCGGCGAGAAGGGCTGCCAGGCTTCTTTCTTTAGCCGCTCCCGGGCGGTCCCCGGCGCGCTGGCGCGAGGGCGCTCGGGGCGCGGTGCTCGAGCACCGCAGCGAAGCGAGGAGCGCAGAGGTCCGCGCCCCGGTCTCCGCGCCCGCAGTGCCAGCGCTTCAGCGCCGCGTCGGCGCAGCCGACGCCGCCGCTGTTCGATGGCCTGGCGCGGCGCTCGCTCGCGCCGCCGCCGGGCCGAGGAGCGCAGCTCGCGAGCACCGCAGGCGCGTGCGGCGGCGCGTTCGCGAGCGACGTGACAGGCCCTTCAGCGACCGCGCGATCGAGCGCGCGCCGCTCGCCCCCGGCGGTTTGACATAGCGTTCAGACGTTATGTCAAAGGTCCGGCCGAAGGCCGGACCCGGAGGCGGGAGGGGCGCCCCCGCGCAGCGAAGCGCAGCGGGACTTCAGCCGTTCCGGGGCCGATAAGCGCGCTTATCGGCAAGCGCCCCTGACGCGCGCGCGGAGCGAAGGCGACGCTTCGCCGCAGCTACGCGCCGCGGCAGGGATGCGAGGCGCGTGACGGGGCGGGGAAATTGGGGCCCCGCCCGGCGCGCGCCTCGCAGAGCGTCCGGCTCCTCCGCCCCTCCCGCCGGAGCCGCCCGGGGGCGCTCCCGGTCCCACGGCGCCCGCAGGCGCCGTGCGGTGCCCGTTCGGCTCCGGTCAGGTCCGTCTCGATCACCGGGCTCCCGGAGTCTGTCGATCGCTTCCACCGGTAAGCGCGGCATCCGGTGGGCCGCTGCCTTTCCGCTGGCTCCAGAGCGCGTTCAGGCGCTCTTGTTCGGCCTTGTAGATTCCAGCGGGAATCGGCGGAGCGGATGCTGTTATCACCGCATAGTCCGCGAAGATCGCCAGCAGCGGCTCTTCCACGTCTCCGTCGATGTGCTCAAGCCTCCTGTCCACCGCCTTCGTGAGCTCGGCCGCGTGCCGCCACTCGAGGGCTCTCGTGAGCCCATCCGTAGCTGACACGAAGGAAAGAAAGACCGCGGCGGTGCGGGCGAAGTTCAGAGCGAGGTTCGACGAGAAGAAGGGCTGTCCGAATACCAGTACGCACGCCACGACCCCGAGCACAATGAGCCAGAGGGATAGGGATCGTTCCCCCGCGGTCCTGTAAAGGTGTTTGCTCCAGAAAGCACTCTCCTGGAGAAGCGCGACCAGCCGCCTCGGCCCGCACGGCTCTACCGCTGCGTAGTACCGAGCGTCTTCGAATGCAGCAGCACGTTTCTCGGTGCTCGAAGAGAAACCCGTTCGGATGTCGGCCAGATCCAGAGGTTCAGCAGTCTTACCGAGAGCCTCCATGAGCTGTGCTCGACGAAGCGCCCCCGCTCCATGGCCATGCAGCTGCCCGGCGTGGAGACGTACGAGGTACGCGATCAGCTCTGTCGAGACAGCTGCGATCGAGCAGGCGTGCGCGAATGGCTCGTGCAGGAAGAGCGTCGCAGCCCCAAGGGAAAAGGGTGCCGAGATGGGCGAGAAAGCGAAAACGGTGCAAGACGCTTACTCGCTGAAACTCGGCCCGCGCAAGAGCTACAAGGCTCGCCATGTGTCACCCGTACGCCGGGAAGTAGCTACCGAAAACGAGCCTCCATTTCGCGACGGCCTCCGAGGTTTTACCATTGCTCTCAAGCTCCTCCGCCGAAACCGCCCTGCTATACGCCGTCTCCAGATGACTGACGACATTGGACACCTTGGCCGCGGTGTTCAGATACGCGCCGACATTCCCTCCATACCCTGCCGGGTCAAGAACGGGGTACGGCACCAGAGTCCTTGCCTTATCGAAGACGTATCGCGCCCCCGACCAGAAGTCAGAGATCGTGACCCCTGTGAGAATCTTCAATGCCAGTGTCTCGAGATGGAATGACGTCATCAGGCTACCGTTCTCGCGATTCCAGGCCTTCAGCATCTTCAGCAGCGGCACCAGATCGCCGCCATGGACCTTGTTCTCACTGGCCCATTGATCGATGTGCACTTTCGGGTGCGTCGATATCCACTGCTTGAGCACCGAATTCGGGATCAGATAGCCGCCGCCTGTCCTGTTAAAGGCCGGCACCACATCCACGCGAAAGTCCGAAAAGAAGATGGTGACAGCCTGCCCATTTCGACTGATGTCCGGCGTCTCATAGGCCTTCCGAAGCGTTCCCTTCACCTTGTCGAGCAGTGAGGCGTACCCGCTGGCGTCGTAGTACTTCGGGTCGAGGACCACGAAGATATCGACGTCCGCCTCCTTGAGCGGCCTGATCATCGTGTTTCGCTGATAAGAGCCGACCAGGAAGGAGTCGAGGACGGTCATCCCATCCTGCAGCACCTCGCGCACCTTTGACTGCCGTGTCGATACTGTCGATGCCTGGAGATCCGTGATCTCTAGATTTCGACGGAGTTCGGCAAAACTCTGCCTAACCGTCGTGGCCACCCGTCGCCTCCTTCTCGGCTAGAGCTTGCAGTGCTCTCTTTCGGCGTGCCCCTCGTCCCATCGTCATCGCGACCTTCAGCCCGATGCTATAGCAGAAATTCAAGACCTGACCCCGATCGGCCAGGCATCGGTCCGTCGCTCACTGAAAAAGTATCTCCCTGCCGCTCCGCTGAGAGACCGCTGCCAGCTGCACGAGTCTCTCGATCAGTGGCTCGCCATCGACATCGATAAAGGTCTCATAGAGATCGGTCGCCCTAATGCCTAGCCCCCTCGCGACCTCGGCTTGCCAGCTGCCGGGTTTCAGTTCGAGTGGCGGCAGCCTTCGGAATTCATCCGCAATCTGCCTCAGCTCCACTTGCAGTCGTCCAGCCTCCTCGGGAGACCAGCTACCGTCGCAGTCCGAATGGAGCATCAACGTCGGGAAGCGCGATCCAATCGCGCCTCGTTCAAGGTTACCCGCCACAGCGTCCCGGAATTCCCCGAAGTCCGCGTAGGAGCCGACCTCCACACCTTCGAGCTCTTCGTCGCCATCAAAGACGGCAAGATACAGGCCCATTCAACGATCACTCTTCTCGATGCGGATAACGCCCTTCAGCTCGCGGACGAGATCGCGAAGAGAAGGACCGGCCTTGAAGGCAGGGGGCACGCGAATCACCAGCTGTCTGTGCTCCTGTTGTGCGCGGAAGGCAAGTAACCGCACCTGATAGGTCGCATGAAGGACGGGTACCTTCTTCAGCAAGTACCACTTGCTCCCCACCTCAGCATCGGCTCTCGTACCCCGTGCGACCTGGTGATGCGTGTACCGTTCCCTCACGGCGCACCTCCCGTCACGGGCTTCACTGCAGAGGGATTCTCCACGTTGACCCCCCATCTCCTCAGCCAGTCGGCAAAGGTCGGATTGACCGGCCGAGCGGTTCGGACTGTCAGCGGAGTTTCCGTCTTCAGGGCGTGATACGTCTGCAAGCGTAGCTGGTAGGAAGATTCAAGCACCTTCGTGCCGCCCTTGATCTCGATGCTTCCACCCGCCTCTGCGATGTCCACGCTGGTTCCTACCGGGAGACCCTTCGGCGTGTACTTCGCAGGACCGACGACTGTCTTGAACGCAGCGCTGTCGATCTCCGCTGGCGTTGGACGCCACACCTCGGTGTTCTTTGCCTTGCCTAGGCTGGCGAGTTCAGCATCTTCCCAGGACCTCCCCGCCGTCAGCTGGCTCGGCGATCCCCCGTTCTGGACCGCGGATCCCGCTTCCCCGGTTCCCGCCGCAGGCTTGGGCGCGAATCGACCGCCAAGGGCCCGGCCGTAAGCACCGAGAACCTCATACGCCGCCTGAGCCTCGCGGGTGCCGCTAAGGACCCCAGCCATTTCGATGCCGAAGCTCGTGCAACCCCGGCAGGCGATTCCCTTCTCCGCAACCTTCTCATCGACCTTGTCCTGTACGACTGCCGATCCGGCGAAGAAGTTCGCGCCTGCGTTCACGAACTTGGCGCTGAGGTTGAAGAGGTTGTTCCCTATCCCAAGTACAGCGTCGACAGCTGTATTACCGGTCTCTAGGTTCACCGTCGGCAGAACGTCGCCAGCACCGACATTCGCCGTGAACGTCGTGATGAGCCCCCACGGGTCACCCACCCGCCGCCGAAGGCCTGGTAGAGATTCAGGCTGTCGACGTAGCCGAGGGGGTCTTCCTGGGCGAAGCGGCCGAGGGCGGGGAGGAGGTGGCGGTTGCGGAAGTCGTAGGCTTCGAGGGCGGCGACGTACTCGCGCCCCTGGAAGAGGCGGTTCCAGCCGAAGGCGGAGGTGGTGCGGGCGGAGCCGTCGGGAGCGAAGACGCGGAAGCGGCCGTAGGTCTCGTAGTCGTAGCGTTCGAGAACCGTGCCGTCGGGACCGGTGAGGTAGGCGACGTTGCCGAGCTCGTCCTGGATCGGGATGACGGTCGTGGCCGTTCCGTCGCCGTCGGGGTCCAGGTCGGCGCGAACGACCTCGTCGATGCCCCGGCCGTAGACGAGGGACTCGAGCGGGACGCCCTCGTTGACCGCGAAGGTCTCGAGAGTACGGTCGCCGTCCTGGACGACGTCGATGGCGTGAGAGGTGCCGGAGGCGGTCAGGGTCTCCCGGACCTTGCGGCCGGAGGCGTCGCGGAGGACCTCGTACGTTCCTCCGCCAGGGAGGGCCGCGGAGACGAGCCGGTTGTCGGCGTCGTAGTGGAGCGTCCGACCCCGGAAGGAGGAGACGTTTCCGTTCGCGTCGTAGGTGGCGGCGTCGCTGCCCCACTGTGTGATCTGGTTGCGGGAGTTCGTCGCAGCCGAGGTCGTGACCTTCGTCCCCGCTTCGGTCCTCTCTTCCGTGACGATGTTGAGAAGGCCGTCGAGGGTGAGGAAGTTCTCGATCTCCGGCGGGTTCGGAGCCGGGTCCGGAGGCGGGGGCTCGACAAGGCCGAGCTGCTCCCGGAGGATCCGGCTGGCCGCGTCGTACTCGTAGGCGTGGCGCTTTCCGAGGTCCGCACGTATCACGCCGGTCTTGAGCGAGCGGCCGTTCCGGCCGTACGTGACGGAGAAGGTGCCGTTGGGGTTCGCTGCGGGGCCGACATCGAGGTGTTCGAGCCACCCGGAATCGTCGTATCCCCGCTTCTCCGTGAGGCCGTTGCCGAGGACCTTTCTGACCTGCCGGGAACCGAGGTCGTCGTAGTGGACCAGGACGTCGCCCGCCGCCGACTGGACCTCAGAGAGGCGGTTCAGCGGGTCATAGGCGCGTGAAATCGTCCGACCCGACGGGTAGGTGAGCGAGACCGGATTGTCGGCCGCGTCGAACGTGCGGCCGAGGCTCCGCTGGGGACCGGTGCCGATTCGGAGCGTCTCCTCCAGGGCCCGGTCGAGTGAATCGAACCGGCGGGTCCGCTCGACGCGGGTCGGACCGGACTGGGCCCATTCAGCGTGTGGGCGACCGAGGACGTCTAGGCTGAACGACGTCGCGTCGACGCCGCCGACGCCTGGCGCCTTCTGGACGGTGCGGCCGGTGAGGCGCCCGGCGTCGTCGTGCGCGAAGATCTGCACCGTCCCGTTCGGATCGGTGGCCGTTTCGCGGTTCCCGCGCGCATCGTAGGTGAAGCGCCAGGTCGGCAGGTTGGAAGTGCCCTTCGGGTGGTCGACGGGCTCACCACGCGTCTCGGCCACGAGGAGGCCCCGGGCGTCCCACGCGTACGTCGTGGGGTTCCCTTTGGCGTCGGTGACCTTCAGGAGTTTTCCGCGCAGGTCGTGCTCCCAGCGCGTGACGAAGCCGAGCGGGTCGGTCCGCTTCGCGAGCCGGCCGGCGAGGTCGTGCTCGAAGCGAGTGATGCCGCCGTCCGGGTCGATCTCCTTTGTCCTCAGGCCCCGGCCGTCGTACTCGTACTCCGTGACCCGGCTTCCGGGACCCGTCACTTTCCAGAGGCGGCCCTGATCGTCGTAGGTGAACTCGGTGAGACGCACCACGAACGTTCCGTCGCTGTTGCGGTCCCGGCGCTCTTCCTTCCACTTCCGGCCGCCGCCGTCGTAGGTGAACTCGAGCTCGTTTCCGGCCGCATCCGTCACGATCCACACGCGTCCTGCGCCGTCGTACTCCGTCTTCGTGATCCGGCCGAGGGGATCCCTCTCCTCGATGACGCGGCCTGCACCGTCCCGTGTCCACTCCGTGACGACGTCGACGGCGACCGGCTCCGGCGCGGGGACCTCGAACAGCTTGCGGGTCCGCCTGAAGGGGCGTCCGCCAGCGTCGTAGTCGAACGTGGTCCAGGAGAACAGGTTCCTGCTTGCACCCTGCTCGTTCTTGTCGAAGACCTTCGACTCGCGCACGCGGCCCGCCGCGTCGCGCACGACGGACGTGATCGCTCCGGCATCGTCGTTCGTTCCGATGACCCGCTCGTGGCCATCGAAGACGAACCGTGTGGTGCGGCCGCGGGGGTCCTGAATCGACTCGGGAGTGCCGTTGGCATTTCTCTCGAGTCTCGTGATCGCGCCGGAGGGGTCGGTCACGGTCTCGAGCAGGCCCCGCGCCTCGTACGTGAAACCGACCTGCCCTCCCATGGCGTCCGCTACCGAGGCGAGGTTGCCGCGGGTGTCGTAACGAACGGTCACGGTCCCTGCAGCGGATGAGGTCAGATTGAAGAGTCGGCCGAGGGAGTCGAACTCGTAGTCCGAGGAGGTGTAGACGGCCGGCTCACCCTCCGGCGCGGCGAGCCGCACGGTGGAGCGAACCGGCAGGCCGACGGCGTCGTACTCGACGTTGGCCTCGGCCCCCGAGGTCCCCGCCCCCCGCTCTTCGCGTTCGACCTGGTCGAGCTTGTTCCAGGTGAGGCGGGTCTGGCGCAGCGTCTGGTCCGTGATCGTCTCGACGTTCCCTCTCGAATCGCGACCGAGGGTCACGCTCTCGCCGCCCACGACCTGGGCCAGGCGCAGTCCACCGGTCCTGCCCGGATCGTCGTCGTAGCCGAGGTCGACCACGCGGGAAGCTCCCGCCACGCGCGTCACCCGGCCGTAGACGTCCGCATCCACGTCGATCGGGCTGGTCCCTGGGAGGAGAACCACATCCGGGTCCCCCTTGTCGTCGCGCCGGATCTCCGTGACCTTTCCGTCGGTGGCGACGAGCTTCTTCGGAAGGTTGTGGCCGTCGTACTCCGGAACCTCCGTGACGAGCGGAGGGTCCGCCCTGCCGGTCATGGCTCTGCGCGTGACCTTCTTCAGGTTGAACTGGCTGGACCGCGAATGGGCCGCCTGCTCGTACTCCAGCTCCACCGCGTTCCCGAGAGGCGGCTTTACGAGCGTGAGGGGGCCTTCCGTTCGCGCGACGCCGCCCGGGCCGTTCCGTACGAGGTACGCGAACTCGGTCTGGTGGCCTTTCGGATCGGTGACGAAGCGCGGGAACCCGTCGCCATCGTGCCTGTACTCCGTGACCTGCCCCCCGCCGTCACGAACGAGGGCGGTGTGCGTGCCGCGGTCCAGGACGAAATGCGTCGTGCCCGCATCCGCGAAGAGCTGGACGCTCTCGACGGCCCCCGGGTACGTTCCGCTCCAGCTGACGCCGTACGGCACGTTCCCGTTCCCGTCGACTTCCGTCTCGAGCTGCGCGGCGGAGTGGAGCGATTCCCGAAGGCCCCCGGCCGCACCCTCGTAGGTGTAGTGGGTCCCAGGCCTCTTGCTCTTCGGGCTGCCCGGATCGAATCCCCAGGCATCCGTCAGCGTCCCCGTCGCCGCGTCGACGAGGTAATCGGCCTGCCGCCCCTCGAAGTCGCGGATCGACTTCAGGTGGCCCGTCACGGGGTGGTATTCGAGGGCGATGGCGCGGCCGAGATCGTCCTTCACGCCGACGAGACGGCCACGGGCATCGTGGAAGAACCGGTGCCGGTTCCCCTCGGGCCCCGAGAGGCTCTGCGCGCGGCGATCCTGGAAGGCGAGCCTGCGGCCGTGCTCGTCGAAGACGGTGATGGACTGATCCGGCTCGACGAGGTAGTAGCGGCCGTCCTTGCCGAGGGTCAGTGCTGCGGCGACCCCGGCGGGACTGAAGAAGCGTCCGTCGACCGCCTCGAAAGTCAGGCGCCGCCCGCTTCCGTCGTAGTAGTCGACGTGGCCCGAAGGGAGCGGCCGGAGCCTCTCGAAGAGGGCCGAGTCCCAGTTACGCCCCAGGGGGCCGTCGTGGAGGACCTGGCTCGCATAGGTGCGATCCGCGACGAAGGAGAGCTGGCGACCGGGGACCTCCGCGTCGACCGCGTCGAGGACGAGCTCGAGGGAGTGGGTCGAAACGCCGAGGACGCTGCTATCGGAGAGAACGGGCCTCTGCCGGACCCCGGGCGTGAGGTCCCCGCGCACGGAGTCGAGAACGACTCCTGCAGCACGCAGGTCGACCTCGGCGAGATGCGGAAACAGCGTCTTCACGGAGGGCGCGAGGGAGAGGCGGATGCGGTCGCCCGACCAGAGCTCCAGGCGCTTCGCGCGTCCAGCGGGCGAAGCCTCTTCGGAGAGGAGCCCGTCCTTGACGTCGGCCGCGACGTCGCAGTTTCGGCAGGCGAAGGGATTGCCGTGACCGGTGAATCCCGGGCGCCCGGTCTCTTCCGTCGTCCGCACGTACTCGAGCTGCGCGCGCGGGTCGGCGAGGACGACGATCGGGTCGGAGAGATAGCGGTTGAAGGCGGGCTGCGCGGGGTCGTCGCCCTGGCGGCGGAGCGTGACGGCGTTGCTTCGCTCCACGGTGTAGCCGCTCTTCGGGAAGCCGGGCGCGGTCGGGAAGAGATCGAGGCCTTCCGGGCTCGTGGAGGTGACCTCGGCCTCCACGGTTCTGCCCGCCCCTCCCGGCAGGAACGCGAGGAGGCGGAAGTGGTCGGGGACGTAGGCGTCGTGGCTCGTGCCGTCCTCGCGAGAGGGCCAGGGAGGCGTGTCCGATGCGGGGTCGGCGATGCCGGCGGATTCGAAGGCGCTTTCCTTCGAGGGGTTCTCGACGCCGAGCGGGACGACGCGGGAGACGATCTCGAAGGAGCCGTTCTGGTCCGTGTCGGCGACGGCGTACAGCGGCGGCGCGACGAGTGTGTAGGTGCCGAGAAGTCCCGCCGTGCCTGTCGTCTGGTTGGCGGCTGCGTAGGCGAAGCCGGTGTCAGGGTCGATCTCGACGGGGACGTTGGAGACGCCCCCGTGGCTTCCATCGGCACCGAACCTGAGTACGGCCACGAGGCGCGGGTCGTTCGCGAGGCCCACCGCCGTCTCGCCGCACGGGTCGGAGACGTCGAAGATCCTCACGCCCTGCCCGGCGTCGCCGACGTAGAGGAGCCTTCTTCGCGGGTCGACCGAGACGGTGAGGGCACCTCCCTCCGTGTCGAGACGCCCCACGATGCTCATCGACGCGGGCTCGGAGACGTCGACCACCCAGACGCCGTTGTCACCGGCCGCGACGAAGGCGAGGTCCCGTGGGAGCGGGTCACCGGACGCGTCGGCCGGCCACGCCACGGAGCAGGAACCGGCGTTGCGGGGCCGCGCCAATCCGGGCGCAACCGCGATGCCCACGGCTCTCGCCATCCCGACGCCGGCCCTCTTGAGCGGCAGGTGCCCGAGGAGTCCGGCGGTGTGCCCGTCCCGAATCCTCTCTCCCGACGCGGGCCGCGCCCGCGAGAGGAGGTCGATGCTGAAGGAGACGAGCCCGTACCCGTTGAGCGCGCCGACGACCCGGAACTCCTCGTCAGGAATCTTCGTCGGTATCACGACGGCGTCGGCGAGGGCGACGAGGCTCGTGATGGGCTGCAGGCCCAGGCCGTCGTGTCCGGAAGGCGGCGCAGCGAAGAGCTCACAGGTCGGTCCGGTGGCGGCACAGCGCTGGAGGACGTCGCATCTGGAGGGTTGGCAGGGGAGGCCGCCCCCGGAGCTCGTGCCGTCGTAGGCGAGGAAGAGCTCCGTCGACTGGGAGGGATCGGTCGGAGAAGGATTCGAGGAGTCTCCTGGTGCGTAGACGGCCTCGAGGTCGACGATGGCGAGTCCGTAGCCGAGGACGTCGACGACGGCCATGGAGAAGGTCCCGAGCTCGAGTGCGAGGAGGTCGCCGCGGGAGACGCGCACGAGCGAGAGCGCGAGTGGCGCGCCCGGCGCGACGCGCTGAGATCTCGATTCGCCCGTGGTGACGTTCGTCAGCTTCACCATCCGCGGCCGGAGCGGGTCGGGTCCGGCCGGGACGACGCCGGAGAGGTCGTAGGGAAGGCGGATTCCGAGCGGGCTGGCGCTCGAGTAGCCCTCGGGCGGGTTCGTCCGTCCCACCACCCACGTCTCCCTCTCGATCGGCTGGTGGAAGCTGACGCGCCTCGGGATTCCTCCAGCCGGGTACTCGGCGTTCTCCCCTCCGAGCTGCGTGGCGACGACAGCGGCTCCGGCTTCGTCGAGGCGATCCGCGCAGCCCGAGCCGGGGAGGATGTCGAAGACCTTGAGGAAGCCGTACCCGTCCGCCCCGCCGCCGACGCACACGAGGCGGCCGAAGACGTCGAGCGCGAGGTCGCGTCCGGGTCCGGGAAGGGGGACCGATGCACACGGACCCGCGAGGCTTCCCGACGGCGGGCGGCTGATGTCGCGCACCTTGATGTCGTTGCTTTCGCCGGTCTCGAAAAGGAGACCGCCGACCGCGAGGACCTTCCGGACGAAGCCGGTCGACTCCGTCGCCACGGCTTCGGGCTCGGGCGAACCGAGCCCCACCTCGAATCGTGCCGACATCGGCTTCCCGGGGCTACCGGTGTCGATGGCTCCTTCAACGCTCAGGATGTACTTCCGGCCGCGCTCCAGGGGTGCTGCCGGAATCGCCTTGACCTGCCGTGTCGCGCCGTCGAACTCCTCCGGCTCGAACCGGAGTTCGACCGGCAGTGCACCGCCGTCCGTGGGCGTGAGGTGGATGACCTCGCCCCAGGACTCGTAGGAGAGGCTCTTCACGAGCTTGTCGAAGCGGACGACGATCGGCGCTCCGATCGGGACGTCGGTGTTGTCGACGGCGAGGGAGAGACGGTCGCCGGGGACGGCCTCGATCCCGAGGGCGGTGAACGCACCGTCCGGGCCCGCCGTCGTGAAAGGCGCCTCGCCCGCACCGGGCTCCCCCGGCTCGGCGGAGACGTGCAGGAGGCGTACCACGGCGCCGGGCGAGACCGCGCCGGGAGCACCGGTCAACGTCACGCGGACGTGGGAGCCGGAGAAGGTCGCTTCCGCCCTTATGCGCGGCGCGATGTCGGTCCCCGCCCCGCCGGCCACGGCGGGCGGCGCGAGGAAGCGATGGACGAGCGCGGGGCTTGCCGAGAGAACCGCCGGGGGCTCCGGGTCGAGACGCATCGGCGGGTCGACGGGGGTCACCAGGTTCGGATCGATGCCCGGCGTCACGTCGCCCTGGAACAGGGCAAGGCCCGAATCGACGTCGCGCAGCGTGAGGGTAAACGGCCGCCCCGCAGGCGTGACCAGGCGATAGAGGTTCCGCGTGAGAACCTCGGTCCCTGCGAAGACGAAGTCGCTCTCGCTCGAGGTGGCGTAGAGCGTGGCACCGGAGAAGCTCCCCGCCACGACGGCCATCAGCGTCGCCGTGTTGTAAAGGGCGTACGTTCCCTTCTTCACGACGCCGTCGAAGAAGGTCGATGGGCGATCGAACGAGCCGCCTCCGAATCCGTCGAGGGGCCGCACGGCAGATCCCGGCACGACGGTAAAGGTCGCGCCCGCCACGCCGGACGACCCGAGATCGACGACCGTCGCGAGCCCCTGACGCGCGAGAGCCTGGAGCGCCTGCCCGCTCCGGTCGGTGACGAGCCGGTCGCCGCTCCGCCTCAGGAGGTCGACGACCATGAGGCGTCTCTCGCCGAAGACCTCGACGACCTGGGCGAGGAGGAACTGGTCGGTCGCGCCGGCCGGCGGAGGCGCCGCGAACGAGAGGTCGAAGCCGGCGCGCGCCGTGGCGGGCTGGCCGCCTGCCTCCATCCCGAGGGTGAAGGAGTCCACCCAGACGACATCTCGTGGCGGCGTGACGAGGGCATCGAGACCCGACCGAGGAAGAGAGGTCGTCGTGACGGTGACCGGCTCGGTGAAGGCGCCCTGGGGCACGTCGAGGCGATAGCCCTCCGGCGTCTGCCACGTTCCGCCGCCGGCTCCGACGATCGCGGTCCGACCGCCGTCGCCGGTGAAGGGCACGGCAGGCAGGGTCTGCTTCGTCCCGTTTGCCTTTTCGATCTCGATGCGGATCGCGTCCGTAGCGCGGGCGGCGAGCGTGAGTCGGAACGAGCCGTCGGAGAGGGCGTCGGTCGCGGCGGTCGCCTGCGTCGTGTCGTTGGTGGCGACGACGTGACAGCCGGGGCACACGGCACCCGCGATGCCGACGATCTCGACGGTCGGCGCCTGCGGGTCGCCGGATGGCAGGCCGATGGTCACGAGCCAGGGCTTGCCGTCGGGGGGAGTCAGGTCTTCCGTCGTGAACGTCGCCACGAACTCGGCGGGAAGGCGCGTGACGCGGTCGACGAGGCCGCGTCCGGCGAGGTCCCGGAGCGTCGAGCGCAGGGTGAGGACGAGAGACGTGTTCCCGGGGAGCGTCGCCTCGGGAATGACGACGACGGAGCGCGATCCGGCTGACGCCTCCATCCGGGCGGCCACGACGACCGCGTCGCCGCCGCCCGTATGGGCCGCGAGGAAGATGCTCTCCGGCGTCACGGAGAGAGGGTCGAGCGGTTCGGAGAACTCGACGGTGAAGCGCGAGTGGACGAGGACCGTCGCGCCCGAGGCAGGTGTGACTGCCGCGACCCAGGGCGGCGTCGCGACGATACGCAGCTCGACGCCGACGACTTCGGCGCCCGGCGCGGGCGGCGCGACGGTGAGCGCCGCGAGGTCGCCTGTCGACGGCTCCACGGCACCGAGGTTCTCCGGCAGCGCCCGGATCGCCAGAGCGAAGAGCCCGTCGGCCTCCGAGACGCCGACGAGCGGCCAGCCGGCGACGCGGACGTCGACGTTCGGGAGCGGCGATCCGTCGAGACCGAAGAGGCGCCCGGAGACGAACGCGAGAGGCTCCGAGGAGGCGACGAACGCGTACGTTCCGTCGCCGCGGACGCCGGGCCACGGGAACACCGCACGATCGATTGGACGCGTCGCGAGCCTCGAAGTCGCCTCGTCCCACGCCGCGCGCGCTACCGGCCGGGGGACGACGAGCCCCGCCCGCTCCTCGAGCGCGACCAGAAGGAAGTCCTGGCCCGCAGGAGGTGGCGCAGCCAGCTCCACCGAGAGCGCCGCGGGAAGCGAGAAAGCCGCGCCGCCGGAGCCGATGCGCACGCTGCCGAGAAGAGTGAACCCTTCGGGGATCACCACCGGCAGGTCGGTCGGTGAGAGAGGCGTGAGCGTGACCGCCACGGGTGCCGCGACGGCACCCTCGGGCATTCCGAGCGACCACCCCGCCGGCCCGGGGACGGAGCCTCCCGCAGGCGTGACGACCGTCCCCTGCCGGACCTCGAAGGGGAACCTCTTCACCGCGAACCGCTCCCATCCGATCGAGAGCGCCGCGCGACGGGCCATTTCGCTCGCGCGGACCAGGATCGAAAGGCCAGTCGTCCCGTCACCGCGGCGCTGGAGGAGGAGGTCCGACAGGAACGAAGGCGCCGCGACGCTCGAGCCGTCCAGGAGAGTCAGCTCTTCCGTCACGAGGCACTGGATGGGAAAGCCCGACGGGACGGGCAGGGCCGAGGAGACGGTGAGTGAGACCGCGGCCGTCTGAGAGGCGAGAACGTCGGCGGGAGACGCGGAGACCGTGGCCGCTTCGAGCGGGTCGCTCGCCGGGAGGATCGTCCCTTCGAGGGGCGCTCCGGGTGACGCTGCCGGGGGCGCGGTCGGAGGCGGATCGGGTACGAAGACGGCCCAGTCGCCGGTGTGAGACACGAACGCCTCGAGCGCCCCTTCGCTGAGCGATGCCGTCCCCTCGGCGACCCAGGCGAAGCTGGTCGGGTCGAGGCGCGCGAGAGTGAGGGGTGTCGCCGTGGAGGCGCCGTAGGAATCCGGGATGCGCAGTGTCAACGGGGCCGAGGGATCGACCGCGTCCCCGGAGACGTCGACAAGCCGCACATGCGTGGCTCCAGCGACCGACCAGCCGAGCGGCGGAAGGACGGGGAGCCCCTGCGCGGAGCGCTGCGTGAGCGTCGCGACCGTCCCCGGCGACAGAGCGCCACCGGGCGCGAAGAGGGTCACCTTCGAGGCGGCGACGGCGGTCGGGGCAGCCGGGGTGTCACTCGCGGTGAAGAGCGTCCCGCCATCTCTCGGCGCCGCTACGGCTGCCGGAGCGACCGGCGTCAGGCGGGCGTCGAAGAGCGTCTCCGACGGCGTCGCACCCGCCGTCGCGACGACGGCCGTCCGCCTCCAGACGTCCAGATAGCCCGGGGCCGAGAGCCGGACGAGCGCGTCACCGTCGACCGCGGGAAGCGCGTAGAGCCCGGCGGCGGTGACGGACGCCCGCGGCAGCGGCTCCGCGGAAACGACGCCTCCCGCCACGAGGAGGGTGGCCGAGCCGCTGCCGAGAGGGCGCGACGTTGCGTCGTCGAACAGCTCGCCGACGAGGACGGTGGCGCCCGAGAGGGGCGCGAAGCCGCGGACGAACGGAACGAGCGCGTTTCCGGCGAGGTCTCGGACGCCTGACGACAGTGCGAGGCCGAACGCGAGAGCACCCAGGTCCCGTCCGGGAGACGTGATGGTGAGGACGAGACCGTCCGTGGAGAGAACGAGCGAAACCGGCAGCGTCCCCGTGCTCCCCGTCGTTTCGTCGAGACGGACGGTGTCGCCGGCGTGCAAGGTGGCCGCGTCGATCGCTTCGTCGAACGAGACGGTGAGATTCGTCGCCGTGCGGGCGACGTCGACGACGTGCGGCGGGGTGCAGTCTGTCGTCAGGGAGACGCTGGCAGCCGGAGAGGCGTTCCCTGCCACGTCGCGCGCCACGACCGAAAGGGTCTGGTGCGTCTCGGCCCGGAGCGGCACGCTCACCGTGAACGCGCCGCCGGCCCCGACGGTGGCCTGGGCCACCGCCGCGCCGCCCGTGGCGACGACCGTCGCACCCGGCTCGGCTCTGCCCGTCACGTCCTTCGTGACGGCGCAGAGGAGGGGTGGCAGCGGATCGAGGATGGGTGTGTCCGGGGCGGTCAGGTCGACCGTGGAGAAGCGCACGGTCGTCGGCACGAGGGCGTTTCCAGTGAGATCTCTGAGAGATGCCGCGAGTCCGAGCTCGTAGAGGCGTGAATCTGAGAGCGGTGCCGCGGAGGTGACGGTGACGACCGCCCCTTCCACGGCGACGGCGACCGGGCTCTGGGCCTCGCCTGCGGCCCGGAGGACGAATGCTCCCGGGATCACGGTCGCGCCGTCGAGCTCCTCGCTGAACGTGAGACGGATCTCTGGCGAAAGGGAGACACCTTCCTGGCCGTCTGCGGGGATTGATGAGACGAGGCGCGGCGGGACGGTGTCGAGTGTGACGGTCGCGCTCGCCGTCCCTTCCTTCCCCGTCGACTTCCGAGCGCGGGCCGTGAGGGGGTTGAGGCCCTCGGCGAGCGGGACGTCGACCGCGAAGTCCCCGCCGTCCGGCGACGCCAGGAGACCGTTGACCGTGACCTCTTCGACGTTGTCGCGCGAGGCGAGGTGGACGACGACGCGTTGCGGCGTCGTCGGGAATCGCGCCCCATCGGGCGGCGAGACGATCGTCACGACCGGCGCGGCGCTGTCGAGCGTGACGGAGACGCTCGCCACCGCCGCGTGGCCGAGAGCGTCGCGGGCCGTGGCGGTGATGGTCGCGCGCCCCTCGGCAAGCGGAACCTCGGCTCGGAACCGGCCCGCCGTCTCGAGGACGGCGGGAACACCGTTGACGGTGACCGAGTCCAGGTTGGCGTCCGTGACGCTCCCCGTGACGACGGCGGGTGAGGCGCCGAGGACGGCCCCCGGAGCGGGCGCGCCGATCGCGATCGCCGGGGGGTTCGTGTCGGCGGTCACCGTGCCCGTCGCCGAGGCGGAGTTGCCGGCGCGGTCGCGCGCGGTCGCGGTCAGCGTGTTCGCACCTTCGACGAGCGACACGCCGTCTCGCCGGAACGCGCTTCCTTCGACGACGGCCGCGCCGCCGTCCACCGTGACCGTGTCGAGGTTCGGATCCGAGACCGTTCCGGACACGGTCACCGAGAGAGCGCCGACGAGAGCGCCCGCGACCGGCTGGAGCACGGAGATCGCCGGGGGAATTGTGTCGCGGATGAGGCGAAGGGAGGCCGTGCCGACGTTCCCCGCGCCGTCGACCGCGTTCAGGGCGACGGCGTTCTCCCCTTCCGCAAGGGTCACTCCGGCGAGGGAGAAGGCGCCTCCGGCGAGACTCGCCGCAAGGCCGTTCACCGTGACTCCGACCGCATCGGAGCTGACGGACCCCGAGACCGTGACCGTGGCCAACCGGCCCACCCAGCCGTCGGCCGGAAGGAGGTCGCGGAAGGTGGGCCGGGTCGTGTCGAGCGTGAAGGAGATGGAGGCCGTCGCGACGTTCCCTGCGCCGTCGGTCGCAACGACGTCGATCAGGTGCGCCCCTTCTCCCGTCACCGGCTCGCCCCCGTACGGCGCGCCGTCCACCCGGACGACCTTCGTCGTCTGCGCCGGCGTCGTCGCATCGGTGACGTGAACGTCGAGGACCGGCGGAGACGAGAGGAGCGCACCCGGTCCGAGGAGCGCGCCCGTCGCGGCGATGCGGACGGTGACGACGGGCGGGACCGTGTCGACCGTCACGCGGACGGTCGCCGTCGACGATCGGCCCGCGGCGTCGCTCGCCGTCGCGGTGAAGACGACGGCGCCGTCGGGGCGCGAGAAGGGGCCCGCCGAGAACTCTCCGTCGCGCCCGACGGTCGCGGGCAGGTCTTCGACCGTGACCTCGCGCAGGGTCGCGTCTGTCGCCGTTCCCCTGACGAAGACCGGCCCCGGCCCGAGGATCGCCCCTTCGCCGGGAGACGAGATGGCGACATCGGGCGCCTCGACGTCGACGACGTACTCGGCCGCTGCGCGCGCTTCGTTTCCCGCAGCGTCCACCGCCGTGACGAGAACGGTGGGCCGCCCCTCGACGAAGGGCCAGGCCGGGAACGTGAAGGCCCCGTTCACCGGAATGACGTTCATCCCCGCCGACGACACGCGGACGGCGTCGCCACAGGTTCCCGAGAGCGCAGCAGGGAGCGCGCCGACGACGCTCCCCGGCACCGGCAGGGTGATTGCGAGCGCGGGGGGCGACGTGTCGACGGTGAAACTCACGGTTCGGGTCGCGCGGTTACCGGCGCGGTCCTGGGCGACGACGGAGAGCCGGTGCGTCCCTTCGCTCGAGACCGCCGTCCCCGGGACGAACGACGCCCCGTCGAGTGTCGCGGCGGTCGAACCGGGATGCGCCTCGACGACCGAGACGACCGGTACGGCGGCCCGCGCGAAGAGGCGGCCGTCGGTCAGGATCAGCCCCGACTCGAAGAGCTCGATCGCGGGAGGAACCGTGTCGAGGACGACCGTCGAACGGGCCGTCCCGACGCGACCCTCCCGGTCGCGCCCGGTGGCGAGAAGGACCTTCGCTCCCTCCACGAGAGGCACGCCGCGCGCCAGGAAGCCGTCTCCGGCGGGAGTCGCCGCAATGCCGTTGACGTCGACCGAGACGGCCGTCTCGGCGAGGACGGACACGTCGATGGGACTCGCTCCGAGGATCGCGCCCGCCGTCGGCGAGACGATGGAGACGCGCGGAGGCTCGCTCCCGCTCGATACGATCCGAAACGAGACCGAGGGTTCCGCATCACGGCCCCACGTGTCCCGAAGGCGCGCGACGAGCCGGTGCGCCCCGTCGGTGGCGACGAGGTCCCCGGACCGGAACGAGGCTCCGTCGAGGCGGAGCGCCATCTCCGGCAGGGGAACGCGCGGAAGCGGCGTCGCTTCCGGGCGGACCGGCCGGTGAAAGACCGTTCCGTCCTCGAGAGGCTGTCCCGACTCGGTGAATGCGGCCGCGAGGGGCGGGCCGTCCTCCACGAGCCGCGTCACGCGCGCCTGACCGTCGAGGCTGACCACCGCGGCCCGGAGCGCCCCCGTCAGGGCCGTGTCACCGGTGAGAGAGGCCGTCGCCCGCGGCGCGAGCACGAAGGCTTGCAGCGATGAGGTCCCTTCGAGCTTCAGCTCCGTTCCAGAGGACCAGAGGCGCAGGAAGAACGGACCCGACTCCGGATTCAGGCGGCTCCGGCCCGACAGACGGATCGGTCCGGTGACGAGAACCCGGACACGACCTCGAACGGTGACGACGGCGCGCCCATCGAGGCGAAGGGCGTCGAAGAGGTACGTCCCCTCTGGAAGTTCCAGCCGGTCGCCGTCTCCGACGGCGAGGGATCGGCCTGCGGGACCCGAAAGAGCGAGGCGACCCAGGGCGGTCCGGGGAATCCGGACGTTGTCGCTCGCGACGGAAAGCGCCGCCTCGAGCGCAGCCAGGTCGAGAGTTGACGGCTCGGGCGGCTCGGGAAGCGTCTCCACTCTGCCAGAGACCGACGCCGTCCCGTCCTTCCTGACTTCACCGCCCGGCCCGCAGCGCGCGTCGCCTTCGACACGGGCCTTCCCCGAGAGGCGGATGCTCCCGCCCGCGACGACGTGGCCCTTGCCGCGACCGCCCCCGGTCGAAAGGAGTCCGATGGAGTCGACCCTCGCACCGCCTTTGATCTCCACGTCACCCGAAGCGAAGACGGCCTGCCCACCGGACGCGGGGGTGACGAGGAACGGGTCGTCCGCCACGATCGGCATGACGACCAGGAGACCGAGCGCCCCCGCGATGACGTGAGCGGCCCCGCGGCCCAGCTGTGCGGCGGTGGCCGTCACGGTGTCTTCCCCGAAGGCGAGATCTCGCCGCCAGTGGCCTGGGAACGAGAAGCACGCCATCCGGCCTCAGCGCGTCCCGGACGAAGATCGTTCCCGTCCTTCCCGACACCGGTGCCTCCGGCGGCCGCGTCCCCGACACGTCGAGAAGCGGAAGCGTGAGGAGTGGCGCCGAGAGGGCGAGGCGCCCGCCGGCGGCGAAAGCACCGGCGAAGGGAACCGCTTCGGCCGGCGACGGAGCACCTCCGCGTGCCGAGAGGAATCCCCACCGTGGGGCCTTCACGTCCGTATCGACGGGCCCGCTCACGGTCTCGTCCGCTGCGAGGAAGATCGAACCCCCGGCCCCGAGGCCCCGCCACGCCGGTCGGTCCACGTTTCCGTCCTCGCCGTTCGCTTCGACGACACCCGCGAGGACGATCCGCCTCGCCCTGAGCGAGACGACGCCGCCCCCAAACGTCCCGGCAGTGCCCCCGCGCGCCCCGGGAAGCACCGGATCGGACGCCGAACCGTAGGCAGCGCGCAGCGCGCCCTCCACGCCGGCGTCTCCACCGTGCGGGGCGCCCTCTCCTTCCCGGTCGGGAGGCGAGCCCGGGTCGAGCTCTGATGCCCGGCGAGCCCCCGTCGCCGACACGTCGACCCTCGAGCCGGCGTCGAGAACGAGGTCGCTCCTCGCCCGGATACGTAGCCCGTCGGGGGTAGCGCCGCCGGGCGAGGGCCGCAGCGTGGCGCCCGCACGCAGGTGCAGCTCGCCGACGAGAAGCTCGCCGTCGACCGACACGTCGCCTTCGACGTAGAGCGTGGTGTCGGCCAGTTCGTCCCTGCGACCTGCGAGAGACACCGGACCAAGGAGCCGGAGTCCCTCCCGGACGACGAGGACGCTTCGAGCTTCCGCGCTCTCGCCTGCGCGGTCCGTCGCCCGCGCAAGCAGCACGAGTTCTGTTCCTTCGGGAAGGCCGGGGATGGCGCACCCCTTCCGCGGTGGCCAGGCGTCTTCCGGCATCCGGAGAACGAGGCACGGCGCCTGTGCGTCGTCCCCGAGGAAGAGCTCGATCGTCTCGATCCCGTCTTCGTCCGAGGCGTCGACCCACGGCACGTATGTGGACAGGGGAGGTACCGCAGCGGGCGAGTGGGCCGGAGTCACGAAGGCGACGCGCGGCTTTCGCCCGTCGCCGCGCTGATCCGCCACGCCCGGAGAGGCTCCTGCCGGCGGCGCCACGGTGACGGTGACCGTGGCGTTCGCGTTCCGGCCCGAGGCGTCTTTCGCCACCGCGGTGATCGTGTGGCTCGCCGGCGCCGCCGCCTGCGGTGCGAAGAAGGAGACCCGGCAGGGCGAGGCGGCACACGCCTTCGTGATCCCGGCGAACGCCACCTCGATCGACCGGAGCCGGACGTCGTCGGTCGCGGTCACGTCCACGGCGACGGGTGCGCCGGCTCTGAACGTTTCGGCTTCCGCGGGGGCCACGATGGCGACGGTGGGAGACGCGGTGTCGGCCGTCGTGACGACAGGCTTCTCGAAGAGGGCGCGCCCGTCAGCGTCGGCGGCCGTCGCCTCGTTCCCGCCGGCCTCGACGAGGACGGAACGGAGGACGAGGCCGGCGAGGCCGGAAGGGACCTCGATGGCGAGTGTCTCGAGCTCGGCCAGTGGGGCGGAGCGCTGGGCGCACGCGACTGAAGCGAAGCCTTCCGCCGTTTGCGTCCCGATCTCGAGCCTCAGGGCCGCCGCACGAGCACGCCCTTCCGGCGTCAGACGGAACGCGAGGGACAGGAGGCTTCCTTCGGCAATCGGGCCTGCGGGGAGCGGATTCTCGAGGCGATGGAAGGCGACCGGGAGCGCGACGTCGAGCGAGGCCGTTCGCGCAGAGATGTTGCGGAGTTCCGCTGAAATGCGAGCCGGGGTGCCGAACGGCACGGCGGCCGAGGTGAGCGGCACGGACTTCTCCGCGCTCGTCCCCGCGAGCGCGTAGCTCAGTTGGCCGCCGGACGTCAGGCCACCCGTCACCTCGGCCGTCGCGGCCTCGAGGCCGACGTTGTCGGCATACGTCAGGCGCACCGAGGCGTCCTCTCCCGCGAGAAGGACCGCGGGATCCGGCGAAGTGAGGACGATCGTCGGCGTCCCACCGGCATCGGGCACCACCGTGACGACGAGGTCGACGGGCCCCGAGGAATTCCCTTCCGCGTCCGCCGCCATCACCTGAAGCGTCGACTCGGTCGGTGTAGAGACCGCCGGTGCAGGGAACGAGAACGAGAAGTCCTCTCCTGTCGATGTCCTCGTCGCGCCGCCGTACGTCGCCGTCACCGTGGGAAGGCCGCCGTCGTCCGAAGCCGTCCCGGTGACGACGAAGCTCGCCAGCGCCGTCACTCGGAACCCCGGGCCGGGCATCGTCACGGAGAGGATCGGAGCGAGGTTGGGCAGGAGGCGGACGCTCCGGGTCGCCGGTGTGACGTTTCCCGCGCCGTCGCGCGCCTCGAGCTCGAGGAGGAAGGGTGTCTCGGCCATGACGACGGGCGTCGGCACGAGGATCGAAAGAGCGCCGACAGCAGGCGGGCTCCACTCTCCGCTCCCGGCCCGCCAGCGCAGGGAAACACCCGTGGCGTCGTCCGTGGCCGAAGCGACGAGCAGGAGCGGCCGTCCGCCGATGAAGGCGCTGCCTGTTTCGGGCGCTGCGATCGAGATCGACGGGAACGTCACGTCGGGGTCGACGCCGAGCGGAATCGCGATGGATCGGGCCGCGTTCCCGGCCGCGTCGACGGCCGAAACCTCGAGGACCAGGGTCGCGGGCGCCGCGACGATCGGGACCGGAAGGCTCAGCGAGAAGGTGCCCGGACCGCTCGTGGTCCAGTTCGCCCCGCCGAAGCTCACCGTCACGGTGACAGGGCCGTTGTCCTCCTCGACGCTCCCGACGACGAGGATCGCGGTCCCCGAGAGATAGCGGGTCCCGTCCGTCGGGCTCGTCACCGTGAGGACCGGCGGCGCGTCGGGAGCGAGGGCAAGGACCGTGTCCGACGGGAGCGCGGCGTTGCCCGACCGATCGATCCCCTCGGCCCGGACGACGACGCTCGTCCCGCCCGCTGCCGAGATGAGCGGTAGCCGGCAGGAGAACGAGATGGCCCGTTCCGACGGGGCCGGAGGACTCTCGCCACAGGTCGTCGAGCCGGTCGCCGCGGCGATCGTGAGGCGCACGAGATCCACGTCGTCGTCGTCGAAGCGAAGCGTGAACTCCTGAATGCTGCCCTCCAGAGGGGTCGACGTTGTAGGGGTGTCGAGAGTCACGACGGGTGCGTGGTCGTCGCGCGTCAGGAACGGAATCCGGACGGTCGACGGCAGGCGGTTGCCCGCCGCGTCGGCGACGTCGTCAACGACGATCTCGTAGCCGGCCTCCTCCGCCAGCGGCGAATCCGGGTTGAGGGCGACGGTCCGCCCGTCAGCGCGCAGCGCGGGAGCGCAGGCGACCGGCCCCTGCGGCGCGTCGCGCCTCTCGAGCCGCACGCCGGAAGCGACCGTGGCCGCGTCGAGCGCCTTCGTGAAGACGACGACCGGGTTCACGTCGGTCGCGACCTGGATCTGGCCCGGCAGCGGCGAGGAGGTGAGAATCGTGGGCGCCGTCAGGTCGGCCGTCGTGAAGCGGACGACGACGTCTCCGCCGAGCGTCAGACCGGCGCGGTCGGGAAGGGAGCCGAGGACCCGGAACTGGTACGTCGTTGCGCCGGCGAGCGACGCCCCGTTCGCCAGGGCGACCCGAAGGAGCGTGTCGCCGGCGTCGAGGGTGACGGTCGCCGGCACGGCTCCGTACGGACCGCTCAGCTCGACGAAATCCTCTGGCCGCCGGCCGTGGAGGGCCGCGCCGAGCGGCTCGGAGAAGACGGCCTCGATCGCCGGCGTCAGCGCGACGTCGAAGGAGCCGTCGGAGGGCGTCCCGAGAACCACCCGGGGCCGTTCGCCGTCGAGAATAAGGTCCCCCGTGCCGACGACCGGAATCGAGGCGGTGAGCGGGAGGGCCACCTCCACTCGCGCGAGCAGGCCGGTCGTCGTCGCCGCACGGAGGACGAGATGACCGAACCCGACGTCGCGCAGCTCGAAGCGGCCGTCGGTACTCGAGACGGTCGAGGCCACGTCGATCCAGAAGCCGCGGAGATCCTGCTGCTGCAGGACGACGCTCGCATCGCCGGCCGGCCCGGCTCCTGCCGGGAGCAGCAGCCGCCCACGGACGACGCCGCGAGGCTCGACGACGACGGTCACGTCGCGCGTCTCGCCATCGGCGGAGAAGGGCGCGACGCCGGACGTCCCGCTCGCTCCCGTCGCCTCCTCCGTCGCGACGAGGCGCCCGGGCGCGCCTCCACCCACGCTGGAGAGAGTGACGTTCCCGGCGGAGTCGGTCCGGACCGGCATGCCGCAGGGGAACCGGTGCTCGTAGGGCTCACCGCACGAGAGAACGACGACTCCGGGCGCGGGCAGGAAGAGACCGTGGTGATCGGGGTCCGGTTTGACGACCCGCACGCGCAGCGTTCCAAACGGGGCATAGCGGACGTCCGCAACGACGGTCTGACCAGCTACGGCGCGCCCCCGCAACAGACCTCCGTGGAACGGCTCGACCCGCTCCGAAGCCTGGAGGAGCAACGGCGCCGTCGCGTCGACCTCGACGAAGTCGTATGCCACAGAGAGGCGCGTCTCGAGCGTCGCTCCCGCTTCGAGCCGAACCTCGGGCGCGAGGCTGCCGACGGGCAAGGGTTCGCCGGAGCTGGCGAGGACCTCACCGCGCACGCGTCCCGTCGCCGAGGCCGCGAGGTCGACCGTGAGCGTCTCGCCCTCTCCGGACAGCCGACCCGTGGCGCGGGCCGAGAGGCCCGAAAGCGGGACGCGGGCCCGAACGAGGATCGTCCCCTCGGGAACTCCCTCGGCACGGTATCGCCCGTCCTCCCCCGTCGAGATGCGAAGGTCGGGACTGCCGCTCCCGTCCTCGGAGTGGGAGGAGACGTCGACCTCCGCACCGGCGAGGGCTCTCGTCCCGTCGAACGTCCGGAGAACGCCCGTGACGCTTCCGATCCCGCGCAGCGTCACGTCGATCTCCTTCACCTCTCCCGCGAGGAGGACGAAGACCGGGGACGAGCCGCCGCGCAGAGTCCGCGGGTCCTCCGCCCGGATCCGGTAGACCGTCCCGTCTCCCCCGGGAAGGCCCTCGATGAGGAAGCGGCCTTCGGCGTCGGTCGTCGCTGCGCCGAGAATCCCCTTCCACGGTCCGGCGTCGACCAGGACGTTGACACCTCCGAGCCCCGTGCCGTCCGACGGCTGGCGGACGACGCCCTTCACCTCCGCCGTCTGCGCGAGCGTGACCATGGCGTCCACCCGGAAGCCTTCTCCGGCGCCGAGCACCGAGCCCCGACCCGCCACGAGGTCCTTTCGGGCCAGAACCACGATGGGGCCGGCCGAGACGCCCCGGAAGCGGGCTATCCCCTCCGCGTCCGCGACACCGTCGAGGGCGCGCCGCAGCCCTTCGGCTTCCTCGACCCGGACCTCGGCGCCGGCCACCGGAGAGATCGCCCCCGATGCGTTCTCGACGACACGGACGGTGACCTCTCCGACCGGAACGACGCGCAGCGTAGCGCGCGCCCGGGGCGAGGCGGCCGTGACGCTGACGAGCGCCTCGGCCCAGCGGTCGACACCACCGAGGGAGCCCGAGTAGACGACGCGGTTGTTCAGGCCGAGCGGGACGAGCGGAAAGAGGAACGCCCCGTCCGGTGCGGTCGTCGACTCGAGCGCTTCGCCGAACGGGGTCCCGAGCGGTTCCAGTGAGACGGGCGCTCCGGCAACCGGAGCGCCCGCCGCGTCGAAGAGAAATCCGTCGACGACGCCGAGGTTCCCGTCGAAGACGAGATCGATCGGCCCCCGCACCGCATCCCCCTTGACGTCGCCGAGGTCGACGACGCGCTCGCCGTAGAACGGGTTCTTCGCGACGAGAAGGATCCGCCCCCCGTGGACGAACGGGAAGCGGAAGGTGCCCGCGGACGGATCGGAATCGACCGAACCCGCGAATCCGGGACCGTCGGCGAAGACGCGCCCGTTCTCCGGGTCGTCGCCCGTGTCGGGATCCTCGGGAAGGCCGCCCGAGAAGTGCCCCGCTGCGACGTCCACCGTGCAGAAGACCGGGCTCTCCACCAGGTCCCCGTTCCGATCACGAGCCCGCGCAACGACGCGCCCCGTGACGTCGACGAATCCCCGGAGAGCAAGGGTCACCGTGGCCGACGCCCCCGGCCCGGGGAGAGTCGCCATCGTCGAGCCCGCGTTTCGCAACGCGACGCCACCTCTCGTCTCGGCCGCCGTGGCCTGTACCCGCCACGACCCTGGCGGCACGTTCGGGAGGTGGAAGCTTCCGTCGCCACCGCTCCGCGTGCCGGATACGAGCTTCAGCGGCGGACCCACGTCCCAGATCTCGACGAGAGCGTCCGCGCGCGGCTGGCCGGACTGGTCGACGACGGTGCCACGAACGCTCCCGAGGCTCGTGTCGGCGAAGAGCAGGTCGGCCGGGGACGTCGCGCCCTCGAGAACGGTCGCCGCGACCGAGGTGGCCCGGCCCGAGGACGGAAGCTGTGCCCAGACCGTCGTCGCCCCGACCGGCACGTCGCCGACACGGTACGAGCCGTCTGCGGCACTGGTCGTTCGGATGCCACCGCGTGAAACCCAGACCGGGGCACCGGCTACGGGAATGGTCACGCCCTCGAATGTCCTCCGGACGACCCCGCTCACCGCCCCGAACCGGGGAGTGACGACCTCGACGACGAGCGTCACGTCGTGGACGCCGTCCGGAAGAAGCGTGAGGGGCTGCACGAGAACCGGCGCGTGCGCGGATCCGTCGAGGACCTCGAGCTTCACCGCCCCCGCGGGAGCCGACTCGAACAGGAAGCTTCCGTCCTCCGGAGTCTTCCGGGCGCCGAAGTACTCGCCCGTTTCGCCATAGCCCGCAACCCAGGCGCCCGCGAAGGGTCCGCCGGCGCCGCGCAGGACCCGCCCCGAGAGGCGCGCCCTTGGGCGCGCCTCCAGCACGAGCGTCACCTCGTTCGAGGCCCCGGGCGCGTCGAGCCGCGCCGTGCCCCACGTCGTCTCTCTCGTACGCGGCTCTTCGGCCTGCAGCTGAAGGGTACCCACGGGCACCGACAGGAAGACGAAGGACCCGTCGGCCGCGCTGAACTGCGAGCTCAGATACGAATCGACTGCGGACCGGCAACGGACGATCGCCCCTGCGACGCGGGCTCCCGTCCCGTCGACGACGGTGCCGCGCACGGTCCCTCTCCCGAGCAGCGCGACGTCGACGTGCACGAGATCGCCGTTCTGCCGTATCGAGCCGGCCGCCCAGCCCCGCGCCCCTGAGGCCGGATCGTTCGCATCGAGGCGAAAGGGTCTTCCATCCTGCCGGCGCACGAAGTCGAATGCGAAGGAGCCACGGGCGTCGGTCCGCGTCGTCGCCGTCGTCGCCTCGAAGGTCCGCCCGGAAAGATCGTCCGTCGCCGACTCTGAGAGACGAACCGGTACGTCCGGCAGAGGTGTGCCGTCGGGGCCAAGGACGCGCCCCTCGAGCTCACCCCCCTCGACCGCGAGTCTGGCGGTGACCGCGAGCTCCCCGCTCCACCCCTCTCCCGTGCTCGATGGGACGAGGTCGCCGCGAGCCGTTCCCGGGCGGACGGGACTCACGACGCCGGCGGCGAGAAGCGAGACGAGGCGGGGGTCCGTCGACGTCGAGACCGCCTCGACCGCCCGTTCCAGAATGCCTCCTCCGCTCGTCGTCGTCGGGAGGCGCCAGAGTCGAGTGTCGGACGCTGCTCTCGCGTCGACGGCCCGGTTGAAGAGGAGCGTGACGACCTTCCCGAGCGGGTTCGCATCGACGTCCTGGACGGCCGCGACCGCCGCGAACGGCGAAGGGGGTGCCATCGAGGCGCTCGCGACTCTCGGCACGTCGATCGAGGAGCTGAGGACGACGAGAGGAGTTCCGACGACGATCCGCGCCGTCGTCAGCGAGCCTTCCCGCACCGGGATGCCGCCGAACCTCACGCGGGAGAGACCGCCCTGCCCATCCGGGAAGAGAACATCCAGCCCGACCAGGCCGGTTCGGCGGCCCTCGATCGCCACCTCGAGCCCCTGCTCCGGCAGGCGACCTATGAGCCCCGCTGCGCCGCCTCCAGGCGCCACCAGGGCCAAGAGCGCGGCGTACGGCACCTCCCGGAGGACGGTCGCCTCCTCGGGTCCGCCGGACGTTTCTGCGCCGGTTCGCACCTCCCGCAGCCGCAGGCGCGCCACAGGATCTGCCGGGCCGGCCGATTCGAGTAGGACGACCGCAGGCCCGGTCGGCTTCCGTCCCGGGAATTCCGGCTCCCCGTTCGCAGTTGCGGCATCGACCAGCAACTGGTCGAGAGCGGATCGTCCTCCCGTCCTGAGGAGTTCCTCGAGGCTGAGAGCCGCGGCCGCCTCCAGCTCACGTCCACGGGTGTTTCCGCGGCGGACGAGGTCGAACCCCGGGATCTCGTCCCGGGTACCGAGCCAGCTCAGGAGGACGTCCGCAACGGCCGAGGAAATGGGCTGGCCGATGCGCGCCCTCCGGGCGGCTGCGACGAGCTCGGTCGCGCGTGCGCGAACCGAGCCGTCGGAGAAGTCGGGCGGGGAGAGGCTCCCCGGGACCGTCGCATCGGCCGTCGCGAGGCCGTGCGCGATGCCGATCAGTCTCGTCGCCGCGTCCACGAAGGGCGCAGGCAGCGCGGCGACGAAAGAGGGAAAGAGAAACGTGTCGGGCGAGAGGGGCACGCCGTCGTTCGTCACGCCGGCCCGGAGGCGCAGCGAACCCGAGACCGCCCCGTCGGACGTGAAGGCCGACGCGACGACCCGGCCGGTGCGCGTCGCGCGTAGGCGGAACCGCGCGTCGGCCGCGTCTCCCGGCGGGATGTCGCCCAATGCGGCGAGTGGGTCAGTGCCGGGCGGAACGTCGAGGGGTACGGCCCCTGTCAGGCTTGCGGCATCGAGGGCGAGCGAAACCTGGTTCGCTCGCACCGTGGACGTGTTCGCCACGGTGACCCGCAGCTCGTACTCCTCGTCCCTGCGGACGACCTCGGGATGATGGAAGGTCAGGCCGAAGCTCGGGTCTCGAATCACGACGCTTCCCCGGGCCCGGCCCGACAGACGCCGGGCCGGCTGGCCCGCGAGACCGTCGAGCGTCGCACCGATCTCGCAGACGACCTCGTGCGTCCCGACTCGGAGCCCCTCGGCCACCAGCTCTGCCGAACCGGCCTGGAGGGCGGCGAGGACCACGAGGTCGTCCGTCGTGTCGAGGACGCCGTCGGGACCGGGGTGGCGGACGGGAATCGGCTGGCCGTCGGCCACGGCCGGCGTCGTCCCGGCCAGGCGGAGAGCGCTCGCGGGAAGGCGCACCGTCGTCGCGACGTCTCTCAGAACCAGCCCCGAGCCCTCCGGACTCCCGTTCTGGACCATCAGTACGACTGAGAGGAACTGGTTCAGGAAGCGGACGTTCCCGGGAAAGACCAGGAGACCGAAGACCGGGCGCGGCGCGACGGTCTCCTCGTCGAAGCCGTCCTCCTCGAACGGAGGAGGGGCGTCCTCCGCGTCGAAGAGCGGCACGGCGACGATCGTGGGCGGCTGAAACCGTTCGAGCGGCGGTCCTTCGACCACGATCTGCGGTGGGCCGATCGCCTGGTACTCCCTGCCGTTCCAGACGATGGCAGGCAGCTCTATACCGATCGTCTGTCCCTGAATCGCGAGCCCGAGGGCAAACGAAAAAGCCTTGAAGCTCCGGTCGTCTACCACGATGCCGCGGTCCGCCACCTCTGCGGGAGTCAGGACGCGGGACGAGATGCTCGACACGAGGACGTCCGTCACGACCACCGTCGCGACGGAGTGCGCGCCCGGAATCGACGTGCCCGCCCCGTCCGTCAGGCGGATCGCCTCCAGCCGGTATTCGCCCCTCACCTGGAGCGGCGGAAGGCGCAGGTCGGCGCCAGGGGCCGTCGTGAGGGTCAGCGGAGCCGGCAGTCCCGGCCCGGTGAGCTCGGCCGAAACACGCAGTCCCGCCCGCGCGAGACCGGAAGCATCACCGCCGAAGAGCGTCCGAAGCGCCGCCGGAACTCCGACCGGGACGGCCTGTGCAATCGGCTCCACGTCGAACGAAGCCCCCACCAGGCGGAGCTGACCAGAGCCGATAGTCGTCTCCGCAGGCGCCGGGCGCGCGACCGCAGGCAGAGAGAAGAGCGCAGCCGCCACGGCCGCCCGTCCCGCGATCCGGCGGCACGTGCTCTGCCGCCCGACCCTCAACGGCACTCCCCTTCCTCGACGAGCTCGATGCGCGCCGTCGAGGAGGCGACCTTGCCAGCGCCGCCCGTCACGGAAAGCCGCAGCGTGTAGCGTCCCGGCGAGAGGAGCGCGGTGGTGAAGGTCCCGAGCCTCCCGTTCGCGACCGGGAGGATGCCGCGGTCGACGATCGTCCAGGAAGGTGGGAAGTCTCCCTCGCCCGCTTCGAGAACGTAGGACTGAAAGCCCGCGCCTCCCGCGCTCCCCTCGATCGTCAGCTCGTCGCCGACCTTCGCTCCCACCAGTCCCGATGGCGCCGTGAGGACGGCCGAGGGGAGAGAACCGTCGAGCGCGATCCTTCCAACGAGCGGCGCTGCGGCACGACTCGTCGTTTCGTCGGCCGCCTCGAGACGCATGCGGTACTCCCCGTCCGCGAGAGCTGCCCCAGAGGCACCTGTTCCGTCCCACGTGACGGTCGCGACGTGGCCGGTTCCCGCGAATCGCCGGGCCTCCGCGCCATCGGGTCCGAAGAGACCGAGAACCCACCTGGCGACCGAAGGAAACGCGACGTCGAAACGGACGCTCGAGGTCGAAGGCGAAAAGGCCCTCGTGGAAACGTCCAGCGACGTCACGGCAAACGCGGGGGTCGGCGGCGCGCCCAGCCACGGGTCGGCCTCGACGCGACCCACGAGTCCCATCGGCCCGTCCGCACTTCCCCACCACTGCTGCCGGGCGTCTACGGTGCGGTCCTGCGTGTCTGAATTGCGTACGGGAGCCTGCTGGCCCGTCACCACTCCGTCGCGCAGCGAGAGGGCGCCCGCCGTGCTCCAGAGCCCGTCGCCGCCATTTCCCGCGAGCGTCACGAAGCGGAGCGACGTGCGCGATCCCTCGTTCACGATCCCCGCCCCGGAGTTCCCGTCTGAAGTCGTCCGCTCGATCCGCGCGGCGCTGCCCGAGGCAAGGTGGATCCCCGTTCCGTCTCCCCCGGTCGTTCCCGTCACCGTGCTGTCCGTGATCCGCGGCGCCGCGCCCACCTCCACGTGGATCCCGCGGTGATGCGTCGTCTTCACCGTCACGTTCTTCAGTACCGGCGCGCTTGCCACCACGCGGATGCCCGCCGTGTAGGCCCATCCACCGCCTTCCACGACGGCGTGCTCCAGCCGGCTCCCGCCCGCGCCGCTTCCGAGATGGATGCCCTGCCACGCGCCCGCTATCGGCGTCCCCGTCGTCGTGAAGAGAATCGGCCTTTCCGCCGTCCCGATCGCGTTCAGCGTTCCTGCCGCCCCGTCCCCCACGGAGATCAGCTGCCCGTCCCCCGCCCTCACCTCCACCCCGGGCTCGATCGTCAGCACCGGCGCAGATGCACCCTGCACGTAGACGGCGTTGTCGATCAGGTAGTACGGGTAGCCGAAGCTCTTCCACGTCTCGCTCGTTCCGAGGTATCCCCCGCCGTGCCTCACCCCGTCCTGCCCGTTGCCCGTCAACACCAGCCCCGTCAGCCCGCTCAGCTCCGCCCCGGGCTCCACCGTGATCGCTCCGTTCGCGCTGCCCTGGATCACCGTGTCCGAGATCTCCAGCCGCCCGTCGGCGCTCACGTGGATCCCCGTTCCGTCTCCCCCGGCCGTTCCCGTCACCGTGCTGCCCGTGATCCGCGGCGCTGCGCCCGCCTCCACGTGGATCCCGCGGTGATGCGTCGTCCTCACCGTCACGTTCTTCAGCACCGGAGCGCTTCCCACCACGCGGATGCCCGCCGTGTAGCCCCATCCACCGCCTTCCACGACGGCGTGCTCCAGCCGGCTCCCGCCTGCGCCGCTTCCGAGGTTCAGGCCCTGCCATGCGCCCGCCACCGGCGTCCCGGACGTCGTGAAGAGAATCGGCCTTTCCGCCGTCCCGATCGCATTCAGGGTCCCTGCCGCCCCCTCCCCGACGGAGATCACCTGTCCGTCCCCCGCCCTCACCTCCACCCCGGGCTCGATCGTCAGCACCGGTGCCGATGCACCTTGCACGTAGACGGCGTTGTCGATCAGGTAGTACGGGTAGCCGAAGCTCTTCCACGTCTCGCTCGTCCCGAGGTATCCCCCGCCGTGCCTCACCCCGTCCTGCCCGTTGCCCGTCAACACCAGCCCCGTCAGCCCGCTCAGCTCCGCCCCGGGTTCCACCGTGATCGCTCCGTTCGCGCTGCCCTGGATCACCGTGTCCGAGATCTCCAGCCGCCCGTCAGCGCTCACGTGGATCCCCGTTCCGTCTCCCCCGGTCGTTCCCGTCACCGTGCTGTCCGTGATCCGCGGCGCTGCGCCCACCTCCGCGTGGATCCCACGGTGATGCGTCGTCCTCACCGTCACGTTCTTCAGTGCCGGCGCGCTGCCCACCACGAGGATGCCCGCCGTGTAGGCCCATCCACCGCCCTCCACGACGGCGTGCTCCAGCCGGCTCTCGCCCGCGCCGTTTCCGAGATGGATGCCCTGCCACGCGCCCGCCACCGGCGTCCCCGTCGTCGTGAAGAGAATCGGCCTTTCCGCCGTCCCGATCGCGTTCAGCGTTCCTGCCGCCCCGTCCCCCACGGAGATCAGCTGTCCGTCCCCCGCCCTCACCTCCACCCCGGCTTCGATCGTCAGCACCGGCGCCGACGCGCCTCGCACGTAGACGGCGCCGTCGAGGACGTAAGGGCTGCCCGCGAGCGTCCAGACCGTGGACTCCGGGATCTCTCCGCTCACCCGCGTCTCCGCTCCCGCGGGCAGGGCCAGGGCGAGCCCCAGAAGAATCACCACGATCGACCCTCGACCCTCAGGCCTCCGGGCGACCCGGGACCGCGTGACGCCCTCGGAACTCCGTCCCGATCGCACGCACGCCAAGGACCGCAGCCGTCCGAGCCCCCACACAGCCGCCCAACCTATGCGACGGGCATCGCCCGCCACAATGAACAAAACGCGACACGGCTGCGGCCGCGCCGCAGTCTCAGCGGTTTGCCGCGGCCCGCCTTCTCAGCACGTCGCGCAGCGCGGTCGGCGTGAGCCCGAAGCACGAGCGAACGAACCTTCCGAGCGCCTGGGGACCCGACAGGCCGATGGCTCTGGCGACCGTCCCGACGGGCACGCCGCTCTCGAGGAGGACCGAGACGAGATCGGCCCTGCACTCCTGGCGAACGCGGGAGAGGCTTCTTCCGCCCTCGCGAAAATGCCGGAGGAGCGTGCGGACGGAGATGTTCCTGCGGACGGCGACGGCCTTGGGACCCTCCACCACGAAGAGGACTTTCGTGTCGTCGCCGAACCGGGGAGTGAGTCCCGCGAAGGGGTCGGTCGGTATGAGGGAGCGAATCTCGCAGGCGGGTCGAGGCGGCTCTTTCCCCGAATCGACGCCACGGCCGAGCCTCCTCCCGCTAGCCACCATCCCCGCACCCCTCACTTCAGCTGATGACCTGCGGATTCTGAACCTGCCGGGAGGCCAATGGGAAGAGCCTTGATTGGAATTCGCACAAAACCGACCGGCCGTTCGGTCCCGGCGGATTCGCCCGGCCGACGGGCCGACGCCGGTCGTTCATCGGTTCTTGCCCCGGAGACGGATCGGGCGAAAAAAAACGGCCCGGGCGATGGCCTGGGCCGAAGTGAGGGGTGAGCCCGACGATTTCGGGCTTGGGGGTCGGTTGTCAGGCCGGCTCAGGGCGCCGGCTGGCCCGCGACGAAGGTCGCATCCTCGGACTTGTTGTCGATGACCGTGGCGTAGGCCCCGACGTGGCCGGTGCCTCGGGGCGAGTCGATGACGACGGTCGCCCGGGACGAGTCGTCCGTGCTCAGGCCCGCGAAGAGGTCCGCGCTGCTCAGCTGCACGAAAGGATTCGTGGGATCGAGGCCGACGAACGCAATCTTCTTCGACTCCCGGCCGAACGCGTCGAGCACGCGGACGTCCACCTGGGCGCCTCCCGTCGAGCCGGGTGTGAGGAAGAGCGCGACGTTCGTGCGGTAGCGGGCGTTCGCCTCGAGGCCGGAGAGTACGAGCCTGCGGCGGGAGGCCTGCTCGCTCATGCCGTCTTCGAAGACGAAGGCATCCACCTGGAGCCCGACCGAGCCCGTGCCCGACGGCGTGTAGGTCTTCCCGGTGACGACGATCGGTTCCGTCGGCGCCGGGTCGTCGGATGCCGGCGCGAAGTCGAGGTAGGACGACGCGTAGCCGTCCTGGTCGCCTTCCGCCAGGCCCAGCCAGTACTTCACGAAGTCGACCGCGACCGCGAGCTGATACGGCGCGAGGGAGAAGACGTCGGAGACCTCGATGCGGCGCGTCGTGCCGAGCTTCACGTAGGAGTACGTGACGCGGATCTTCCGCGCGACGGCGCTGGGGTTCAGGAGGGCCACGTCGCTCACCCAGAAGGCGCCGTTCTTGCCCTTCACCCGGACGATGCCCGGAAGACGGTAGCTGGCGGCGGGACGGAGTGTGGGCGTGACGACGATCGAGTCGCCGGTGCCCTGGTCGATCACGGTGGCGTAGGGATAGACGCCCGTTCCACGCTTCAGTTTGATTTCGGCCGAGAAGTGCGGGGCCGGGCTGCTCCAGCCGGCGCCGCCGATCGGTTCCGTCCCGACCGCAGGGGCCGTCGAAAGGGCCGCGTTGAGCTGCTTCACCCCGCGCGGCTCGACCGTCACGCGCGCGGGTGCCCCGAGGACGTTCCCTCCCGCGTCGCGGAAGATGACCTCGACCTCGGCCGTCTCTTCTTTCAGGTTGGCCACGGTCAGGTTCGTCCGGTACGCCTCGTCGTGCCGAAGGTCGGCGAGGAAGGTCGACGCCGCCGCCGACTGGGGCTTCACGCCGGAGGACACCGACATGGCCGGGACCGACAGGCCGTACGTTCCGGTCTCCTCGGCGGTTGCCGCGTTGTACGTGCGGCTCACGACCACGGGAGAGACGGGAACGTTGTCGCCTCGGACGAGGACGACGCCCCACGCGCCCTTCGCGAGGCCGAAGAAGCCGGCGAGGATGTTCGAGAAGGCGCGCGTTTCGCCCGGACCGACTCCGAGCGTCCGCCAGTCGGCGTTCGTGACGCCATCCCACCCGGCGCCCGCGACGAACGCCAGCGAGACCGTAGCCGCCTGCGTTCCGGGGTTGTAGATCGACAGGTCCGACTGCCAACGCGCGCCGTTCCCGCCGTCGGCGTAGGCCATGCCCGCTGCCACCCACAGGAGCGGGTCGGGCGGTGCGAGCACGGTGAACGAGAACGGCGACGGTGTGGTGGCCGTGCCGGGGACTCCGCTGCGCGCCACGGTGAGCTTCACGGTGAACGTCCCGCCGCGCGTGAAGGTGTACTCCTTCGGCGAGCCGGTGGCGAGAGCCGAGCCGTCGCCGAAGTCCCAGGTGTACGACGTCGCCTGATCGGCGCCCGTGAAGACGATCGCCTGGTTGGGCTGCACGGCCGATCGGCTCACCGTCGATCCGTCCGCGTACCGGTACGTGTAGTTCCCGGTCAGCGGCGCACCCGTGGATCCGTTGACCTTGATGCTCTTCTGCGTCATCAGACCGTTGTTGTGGAGAGTCACGGTGTAGGTCGTGTGGGTGAGCGGGGTGTAGATCTTGACCGGCGCGGCGTCGTTCGAGATCTGGCCGTCGCCGAAGTCCCAGCTGACCGGCCCCACCGTCCCGTTCGCCGTGAACCTCAGGCTCTGGCCGGCGTTGGCCTCCCAGACTCCCGTCGGGGCCGCGAGGGCCGTACCCGTTCCGGCGTCGGCTACGGTGAAGCTCGGTCCGGTCGGGGCCGACACGTAGACGAGGTAGCTCTTGGAACAGCCGCCGGAAGACATCGCCACCGTGTACGAGGCATTCTGGGTCACGTTGTACGTATAGGTGGCGGGGTTGCCGGAGCCCGTCTCGCCATTGCCGAAGTTCCAGCTGACGGTCGACGTCACTCCGGACGCCACGAAGGTCAGGGGCTGGCCGCTCGCCGCGTCGTAGCTCTGCGTCACCGGGTCGTACGAGACCTTCGCGCCCTGCGCGTTGTTGATGACGAACCCGCACGATCCGACGTCGCTGCCGCCCGAAACCGTCAGCGAGCTCACGCGCGTGCTGCTCGACAGCCCGGCGCTGTCGTTGGCCGTGCAGGAGAACGTCTTCGTCCCCGCGGTGCTGTAGGAGTAGGTGGTGGTCGACGAGGAGGTCGACCTGGTCACCCCGCTCGCGAGAACCCAGTCGTAGGAGGTGATCGGCGCGCCTCCCTGGGTGGCGTTACAGGAGAAAGTGACCGATTGCCCGACGCTCGGAGAATAGTTGGAGGCCGTCACCGAGGACACGGTCGGCGCGCCGCCACCACCACCTCCACCGCCTCCGCCTCCGCCGGTCGCCGCGCTGACGCCCGCGCTCGCGATGACGTCGAGGCCGTAGCCTCTCAGGACGATCTCGTACTCCCCCGCGGTGGAGATGGAGAAGCTCGCCCCCTGCCCTCCCGAAATCGTGGTTTCCGAGAGCGTGCCCGCCGGCCTGTATCTCCAGGCCAGGCCTGGAGGGGGGTTCGTGTCACGAACGCCGTTCAGCTCGGCGTAGAGCCTCGCCGTCTGGCCGGTCGTCAGCTCCCAGTAGATGCCGATCGACTTCGGAATGTCGGACGTGTCGCTGGAGTTGCGCAGGCGAATGGAAGGTACGGCCTGGAGGACCGTGAGCGGCGACCAGCCGGACGCCGGCCACTGGGCCACCGTCGGAGCGCTGCAGTCCCCCGCGGTCGTGTAGGTGTAACGGACCCGAAGGCCCCAGGTGCCGACAGCCGGCGTGGGGACCGTGATCGAGCCCGTGCCGGACGCCGGGAACGGATTCGGGGCCGTCAGGCCCGTCGTGACGTAGGCCCCTTCCGGGCAGCTCCCCCCGTTCAGGACGCAGAAGTTGTAGGAAAAGCCGTTCGTCGTTGCGGGGCACGCGGTGACCGAGACACCCTTCTTGGAGGTGCTCGGCACCGTGGTCGTGCTCGTCCCGACGAGGACCTGCGCCGGTGCGGTGAGCGACAGGACGACGTCGGTGACCGAGACGACCTTCGCCGCGTCCCCTGAGCAGGTGACCTGGTCTGCCTGGAGGCCGGGACACGGGGCCGTCCGGAAGCCGCCGCGGTAGGGCACGGTGACCCAGTAGCGGTAGTTGCCGGGCTGCACGAGCGCAGGGCTCGGCGTGCAGGTGGTCCCGGTGCAGGCCTGGAGCGTGAGGACGTCGTCCCCCGCCTGCCCTACGGGAGTCTGCGAGATGTACCAGTTCAGGCCGGACGTCAGCGGGCTGCCTTCGGAGAGGTCCTCGAGCGCCCCGCCCGAGAGAATCGAGGTGTTCTTCAGAAACTGGCGCGGCACCTTCCAGGCGATCCGGTGCTTCGCCAGCGAGGAGGAGCCCTCGTTCAGCGCGTTCTGGGCTTCGAAGCCGATCGTGAGCTGCTTGTCGGCGGGCGCGGCGGCCGAAAAGTCCGGCGTTCCCGCCGGAACCGTCCAGTCCCCGTTCGTCGTGACCGATTCCCAGCAGCCCGCGCCGCTCGACGGCTCGGGCGCCGGGCCGCTCTGAGGGACCTGTGCCGGGTCGCACGGGCCGATCAGGGTGACCTGGGCCGGAAACGCCGCACCCGCGGTGAGGACGGAGTCGGGCTGCTTCAGCCGGTAGGTGGTCGCGCTCGAGTCGAGCGCGTTGCCGTCGTGGAAGTCGTAGTCGAGCCGCCAGGAGAGGAGCGGCTGGATGGCGTCGGTCGGCGAGAAGGCCGGCTTGATCCGAAGCTGGTCGCCGATGAAGACCGAGCCCCCGTCGGCAACGGGTGTGGCGGCGCCTCCCGAGTAGGGAACGGCCTCGACGCTCAGTGCCGCGCTCGCCGGGGTGGGTGCCGTGGAACAGTCCAGGGAGGCGACGTAGCTCCCGATGGAGTCGAGGATGTAGAGGAAGACGTTCCCGCCGGACACCCTCAGCCCCTTGAGCGAGAGCGCTTGGGTCGGCTCCGGGAACGCCGGTGCCGCCTCCGCCAGGTTCCTCGCAAAGTCGGAGGAGGAATGGACCTCCGGCTGGAGCCCGCCGCTGTCCTTGCCTTCGAGGAAGAACGCGACGACGTCGGAGTCGAACGGAAGCAGGACGATCTGCTTCTGCGACCTTCTCGCGCCGGCCGGCGGCAGGTAGGACCCGACGAGCGTGAGATTTCCCGTCGAGCGGTCGACCCGGTTCAACGTGACGCCGGTGGAGGCATAGATGCCCCCTCCCAGCGACGTCGAGGCTTCCGCCAGGAGGTACAGGTCGCCGCTCTGGGGATGACTCGCGGCCGCGACTGCGGTGATGGAGCCGGCGCCCGAGAGCCCGAGCTGGGACATCGCGTAGCCCCGGCCCGAGAAGCTCGCCGTGAGGCCCGCGCCCGGGAGACCGGGATTCGAGACGTCGACGATGGCCAGGCCGTCGCTGTTCCAGGAGACCACGTGGTAGGCGCCCGCAGCCTCCAGCGCCGTAATACCCGAGGGAGAGGAGATCCCCGCGTTGGCGATCAGCGCCGAGGGGATTCCGTTCTTCTGCGCCGGGCCGGCTATGGTCTGGTAGTCCGTAATGTCCGAGGCGAAGATCCCCTGGCTGCTGGTGGCAAACGCGAGCTGCCGGTTCCCGACCTTCAGGGCGGCGAGGGCCCTGACCCCGTCACCCGCCGGGAGGAAGTCCCCGACCGGGTAATACGACGATCCGCTCGCGTTCATCACGATCGTCCCGTGGTTCGAGACATCCGTCCAGGACCCGTAGGCGCGCGTGCCGTCCGGCGAGATGGCGACGGGACCGATGCGCTCCTGGCCGTCACCGCTCTTCGGGTACTTGTCCGTCCCGAGCAGGTCCTCGATGGAGATCCTGGCGGGGGCGCCGGGATTCGCCAGGCTGTAGACGAGGAAGCCGTAGTTGTAGCGAATGGTCAGGCGCTGCGCGCCCGGGGACCCGCCCATGCTCAACGCGTCCTTCCGTGACTGGAAGCGGAGGTAGGACGGCAGGCCGGATGACGGCGGATCGAATTTCGAAGGCGCCGAGAGGACCTGGCACTGGGCGTCGGCCCTCGAACTCGGCCCCGCGAAGGGCACGAGCATGGAGAGGACGAGCCCTGCGTTCCGAGCAGCGCGACTCCGCGAAGCGAACAAAATCATGGAACCCCCTTTGAATGGCACCCCACAAGCGAATACCCCGTGGCGAGCCAGGCGCGCCCAGGGCGAAAAGACCGAACCTCGAGAATCATACCTTATCCAGAGATCCCTACGAGAGGCGAACCGGCGGGGCGGCGAGTCGCGGCCGCCGGGAAGTGTCGGAGGGGGCCGAAATCCCACGAAAAACGAAAAAAGGGCGGGCGGCTTTCGCCGCCCGCCCTCAGGGACGATTCCCTTGATTCAGTTCCGTTTACTCGACGGCCGTGCCGTAGGCGATGTTGCCGGGCTCGGCGAAGGGGAAGCCCGCCGGGCAGAGGAACTGGTGGTCGATCAGGGTGGCGTCGTGGCCAACGCTGACGAACGCGCCAGGAGCCGTGTGCTGGACGCTCACGTGAGCCTGGTGATAGAGGGGGCTGTAGTTGCGGTTGAAGGTGAGGCGAGTCCAGCCGCCCTTGAAGCCGGCCGGGTTGAGGTCGCCGTTCCCCGTGACGAGGATCCGGTTGCTCTCCCACCACACGTTGGTGTAGACGTCGATCGGCTCGTCGCCCGAAGGCCCGCCGCCGGTCTGCTGGTTCTGGTTCTCGTCGTTGTCCCAGGTCGAGACCGAGATCTGGCGACCGTTGGCGGTCATCTTGTTACCGGTGGCATTGGACGACTTGTCGCAGAGGTTGTTGGCGATGATGACCGTCTCGTCGTCGCTGTCGTCGTCAGCGTCCCAACGGTCGGAGCGCCAGATCACGGCCCAGGTCGTGAGGCCGGCGGCCGCATCGTTCAGGTAACGGAAGGCGTAGGCCGTGCCGAGGGGCTCGCGGCCGTCGCCGAGGAACCAGTAGTCGGAGGGAGCCGGGCCGGCGGCGTCGTCGAACTGCTGGCCGTAGCGACCGTAGAAGGTCTTGTTGTCGGAGTCAGCCCAGACATCGGTGTTCTCGAGGCGCACGTCGAACTCGAGGGAGATGGCGGCGTCGCCGGAGATGTTCCCGCCGGCTGCGGCCGGGTCGATGAAGAACACGTCGCCCATGAGGACGTTCGGGCCCCAGTTGTCATCCCATCCCATGGTCGCGATCGCGTCGTTCGTGTAGAAGGTCGACTGGTTCGGGAAGAAGTTCGTGCAGTAGTTCACGACGTCGATCGTGACGTAGCCCGAGAAGCTCGACGTGAACACGCCGTCCGAAGCGCCGATGCCGCAGGCCGGGTTGTCGACGTCGTTCGCGGGACGCGTGCCGAGGCTCGAGTAGGCCGGCGACTCGTCGAGGGAGTCGAGAACGCGGTTACGGAAGTTGCCCGAGAAGGCCGGGGTGGCGTAGAAGCCGATGGAGTCGTTGAAGTCGCCGCTGTCCGGGTTCTCGAAACGGGTGAACAGGTCCTGGTCGTTGCCGATGAAGTCGTCGTCCTGGCAGGGATCGTCGCCAGTCTTCGCCTGCAGCACCTGGGTGTTCGGGTTGACGTTGAGGTTCCCGTTGAGGACGTCCCTCATCGAGAAGAAGGCAACGTCGAAGCCCGTCATCGGAACGTTGAAGTCGAGCACGGCGGCCGACTGCTTGTTCCAGATGGTGACGTGGGCGATGGCGCCCCACTCGGAGACGTTGGTGATGGCGACGAGGGTGTCGACCCCGCCCGGCGCGATGGCGCCGGCGGCGGCGGACCCGCTCACCTGGAAGTAGGGAACGAGCAGCGTGGCGCCCGGGACGTTGTCGGTCGAGCACGTCACCGCGTAGCTCGTGCCGGTCGCCGCGAGGAGCGCCAGTGCAACCAAGACAGTAAATTTCTTCATTTTCTCTCCTGCTGAATGATGGTGTTCGATGAGACAGAAACGACGCGGCAGAGAGTCACGCACTCCCCCGATACCGAATCACCTCCCGTTAGTTCGATGGAAACAAGGCGAATCCGCGCACTCGAACGGCCCTTGGGGCCGGAAGAACGGCGGGGAAAGAAAGACGCATTCATGCTGCTCCGGGAAAGAGTAGGGGCGCTATTCGGAAAAGTCAAGCGTCGGGGACGAGAAATATGCTCTCTCCCCATATCCCGTCGGCAAGCCCGACTCCCTCGCCGCGGCGAGGATCATCCGAGGTTCCGGAAGAACCGCAGTCCGCCCGCGCGGGACTTGTCGGTGGTCCGGAATTCGTACATGAGAACGACGTCGTTCTTTCCGTCCCTGTCCACGTCGACGACCTTGACGTCCATGGAATGGTTGACGAACCTCGGCTGAAGGGCCGCGTCGAGCTCCTCGAAATCGCCGCCGGCGGTCTGGAAGAAGACCCGGACCCGGCCCAGGGAATCGTCCGCCCAGACGACGTCGTCGAGGCCGTCGCCATTCAGGTCGCCCACTCCGAGGCCCTGCGACTCGTCCCCGGCCTCCGCGAGGACCTTGACGAGCCTCCTGGCCTTCCAGCCGTCCCGGTCGCGGTAGTAGATCGACACCCCGTGTCCCCGGATCGGCCGGGCGACGGCTCCGGGCGCGTTCCCCTTGACGTAGGACGCGAAGGCTGCCGGGAAACCCCGGTAGGTTCCGACGGCCGTTCCGCTGTGAAAGCTGTAGTTCTCCACGACGCCTCGGCCCACGGAGCGGAATGCCTTCGCAGGAGCGTCCCACTCGTAGAGGAGGGCCCGGCCGCCCTGGTACCGGCAGCCGGAGACGAAGAAGGGCGGCCCGCCGGCCAGAGGCGGAGCGGCGAGGCTCATCGAATAGCCGAAGCAGGCCATCTCGAATCCGGCCGTCGATTCCTCGAAGCGACCGTCGGGCTTCTGGAAGAACGCGCGCATGTCGAAGCCCTCCCGGTAGCCCTCCCCTTCGGTTCGCCCGGTCGGATTGGAGCCGGGAGCGGTGTACATGGTGGCCTTTTCCTGGGCTTCCGCCCTCCGGAGAGACTCGGGGTCGTCCGAGACCGCGACGACGTCGAGCCGGCCGTCGCCGTCGACGTCCCCGGCGCCGAGGGAACGGCCGGTCATCTGCCGGGGCATCCCGCGCGCCTCGAGGCGGAACTTCCACCCCCCGAGGTTGTACGCCACGACCGGGCCGGAACCGTGGCCGATACCGAGCACGTCGGGCTTTCCGTCGGCGTCCATGTCGGCGACGGCAACTCCGCCGTACCCGAACCGGACCCCCTCTTCGGCGGGGTCCACCTGGACGGTCACGGGCTGCCACGCCGCGCCGTCGAAGCGGAAGACCCGGAACGTCCCGCCCGCGAGCCTCGGGGGACCCGTGACGATCTCCGGCGAGCCGTCTCCGTCGAGGTCCGCGACTTTCATGGTGGAGCGCCAGAACCCCGACGTGGGAAGGCCCGCGGACTTTTCCTCGAAACGCAGCCGGGTGCGGGAGGTCTTCGGCGTCACGACCTCGTACTCGCTCTCCGGGAACTCGATGATCGGCGCAAGGCCGTCGGGAACCACCTCGGCCGCCTTCCGACGGGCGGTCGCAGCGTCGTCGGGAGCGACGACGTAGTAGTACTTTTCGTCCTCGCGGACGAAGTCCATGGTGAACATGGCCGGATTCAGGAGCGTATGCCGGAGCTTGCCGTCCACGACCTTCAGCGTCTTGCTCTTCGGGACCCGCTGGAGCTTCTTTCCGGTCGCTTCGTCCGTCACGATGATCCACGGCTCTTCCGGGTTCGCTTCCAGATCGACGGGCGGCGCGCCGGCCATCCGGCGGGCGGACTCCACGGCCTGTCTGGCGCGCTCCTCCTGCTCGGCCGTGGGAACCGGAGCCTCTGCCGGGACGGGTGCCGCAGCCCCCTTCCCCGCCTGGGAAGAAGAGGTGCAGCCGGGGAGGGAGATCAGAGCGAGGGGCAGGGCGAGGAAACAGAGTCTCTTCAAGGTTTCTCCTGGTGTGTGCAAGGGCGGCAGGCTTCCGGCCCGCAGCCTGAATCGATCGGGCTGCGGCCTAGAGAACATCGGCGAAGACTTTCCGGCTCCGCTCGAAGAATCGATGCCCCAGAAATGCTAGCACGGCGAAAACGGAGGCCCAGGCCAGGGTTCTCCCCGCCGGGGGGGCCTCGGTGCCGATAAGGCCGGCGCGGAAGAACCCCGCGACATCCCGGACCGGATTGGCATCCAGTGCCCATGCCAGGCCGGGCGGAACGAGAGACTCCGGGTAGAGGATCGGCGTCAGATAAAAGACGACGGTGAGGAGGGGGCCGATCAGCTGGGAGACGTCTCGAAACAGCACGCTGGCGGCCGCAAATGCAAAGGCGGGGCCAGCAAGGATCAGCGCCTGAAAGGCAAAGCCGAGAGCGAGCGGGAGGAGGTGGATCTCCCCCGCTCCGAAGCCGCCGGAGAGGATCGCGAAGACGCAGAGACCGGCTGCCTGCAGGACGAGTGCCGACAGGAGGCTGGCCACGACGAGAATCCCGACCGGGAACGACATCTTCTTGACGAGGTGAGCCTGGTCCGTCACCGCCGAGGCGCTCCGGATCAATGCGTCCTGAAGGCCGAGCCACGGGAGGAGCCCGGCCAGGAGGAACTCGGTGTACGTCCCCCGGAAACCCTCGGGCGGGGGTATCCGGACGATGAGAGAGAAGACGAAGCTGTAAAGGCCGCAGAGAATGAGCGGGTTCAGGAGCGCCCAGCCAGCGCCGCCGAAACTCCCCGCGTACCGGACCGAAAGGTCACGGCGGACGAGCTCGGTCAGGAGGAACAGGTTTCGTCTCAAGAGGGGCGCAAGACAGTCGCAGGTTCCGAGGATCTACTTGACAGGGACCCGGGAGAGCCTAATCTTAGCTTCGAGTACGTGTCGATGAGTGCCACCGTGCGCCGTTCGCAGATTATCGTGGTCGGGCAAAAGATCCGTCAAATACGGAAGAGCCGCCGCCTGACCCAGGCCGACCTCGCCGGTCGGATCGGCGTGACGCAGTCGGACCTGTCGCGGATGGAGAACGGCGAATACAAGGTCGGCCTCGACACCCTCTTCCGGATCCTCCAGGTCTTCGAGCTGTCGATGAGCCACTTCTTCGAGGAGCCGGTCACCGAGGCCGCCGAGTCCGAGGAGACCCCGGCACCCGATGCCGCCGGAGATACCCAGCAGTTCGTCGCCGACTTCGAAGAGCTCGACGAAGACTCGCGCCGCGACGTTCGCGATTTCATCGCCTTCAAGAAGATCCAGCAGCAGAACCGGCAGCCACGATGGCGGCCCGAGCCTGCCCCCGCCGAGGCCCAGTCGGACCAGGCGCCGGGCGGTACTCCCATTCCGTTCGGCCGCCCCGGCGGTCCGGGCCGGCCCGAGTGAGGACGAGGGACGAAATGACGGCCATCTCTCGCGATCCCGCAATGCTCCGGAGCCGGTCTGAAGCCATGCGCGCCGAGGCCCTCGAACACCTCGAGAAGGGCGAGTTCGCCGCGTCCCTCGCGCGGTATGACGCGGCACTCGCGTCGGCCGAGCAGACGGGCGATGCCTCCTTCGTCGACTGGATCTTCGCCTGCCGTGCCGCGGCAGCGGCGGAGGCCGGACCCGCCGAGAGCGAGCTCCTCGAGCTCAAGAAGATCCTCCTCCGCGGTCGTGAAGGGCAGACGGCCTTCCGCGCCGCCTACACCGCGGCGCGCATCTACGAGCTGAAGCGCGACTTCCGAAAGGCCGCGTTCTACGCGCGGCTCGCCCGCCAGCACGCCGCCGAGATCGGCGACCCCGTCCTCCTCGCTGGCGCCGAGAGCGTCCAGGGCACGCTTCTCACCGTCGACAGCCGCTTCGAGGAAGCCGCGGAGTGCTACCGGCGGGCCCTCGACGTCTCCGCCCCCCCCGTTCGCATTCCCGCGCTGTTCCGGGCTCTCTGGCAGGACAACCTCGGCTATTGCCTCATCGCCCTCGACCGGACCTCGGAAGGGCTTCCGCTGGTCCACGACGCCCTCGAGACGATCGAGAAGGCCGGAGCGACGGCTCACACCGTCTTCCCGCTCATGGACCTCTGCTTCGGCTACCTCAAGGGCGACCGGTACGAGGAAGCCCGCTACTTCGGGGAAGCCTGCCTCGAGCGGGCCCCCCTCTCCGGCGACGACACCGTCGAGCGGAACGTCCTCTACCTCCTCGGAGAGGCGTGCCACCTCGGCGGCGACGAGGATGCCGCCCGCGATTACTTCGACCGCCTGGCTTCCCTCTACCCCGACTTCCGGAACCTGAGGGCCTACCTCGAGGTCTTCGACTTCCGGAACGTCATCAATCTCAGGTCGTGAGGTGAGCGCCATGAAACCGACGCGCTTCGCCCGATTCCTCATCGCCCTCGTGGCCGTCGCCGCCGCGACGGTTATCGGAACCGGCCCCGCGCTTGCCGACGGTGCCGTCGTGGCACCTGACGGAACCCTGTACGAGGTCTTCCCGGCGCGTCACGGCGACTACGCCAACCTCCCGGACGGCTCCAACGAAGCCGAAATGCCGATTCTGGCCCTGCGCGTGACGCCTTCCGGCGAACCCCCCGTCGTCGAGATCGTCGACGGCACCGTCGACTTCAACCACGAGGGCTCGGTCTCCATCGAGTTCGAAGAGACGACCGGCACCCTCTTCGTCGCCTATACCAAGGCCCGTGGCCTCATGGCCGACATGCACGTCGCGATCCGCCGCGACGCCGCCTGGTCAGGTCACGACATTCTCTCGAACCGGGGAATCTACCTCTCGATCAACCCGAAGGTCGTCGTCACGCGGCAGCAGTACGTCGACTTCGACGCCGAGGGACTCCCCGTCACGAAGACGCGCTCCATCTTCTCCCTCATCTGGTGGGAGGAGAGCGGACCGTCGCAGGCCCGCTACTCCCCGATCTTCGTCGAGGACGGTGAGCTGAGAGTCGATGCCGTCCAGGCCTGGAACCTGAACGAGCTGGCCGGCGCCGCCGGCTACACCGACCCCACCGGCCTGCCCGTCTCGGCCTTCTCCTACCCCGCGGTCCAGGCGGACCCGACGGCCAACGGGGGCGTCCTCGTCACCTTCGCGAACCTGGCGACGCGGCAGCAGCAGGTCCTCAGGATCACCTTCCCCGACGACCTGACCAAGCTCGCGCCCCAGGGCGCAACGAAGGTCCCGGAAGAGGCGTGGGCCCGCGCGCACGTCCCGATCGGCCGCAGCGCCGGATCGGGCCGGATCCCGCTCAACATGAACACGCTCTCCGAGGTCGAGGCGACGATCTCCCAGAAGGGCGTCACGACGTTCCACTGGGTCGAGGGGTCTACCATGCAGTTCGTCCGGAGCGACGACGGCGAGGAGGCTCAGGCGCGCCAGCTGGCACTGCGCAGCGACTTCTCTGCCGAAAAGGCCACCCGTCTCGTCAAGGCCCTCGCCGAGAAGAACTGACGCCGGGTCTTCCACCAGGCCATCGTGCGCCCCGGGTCACCGGGGCGCTTTGCTTTGAGGGTCGCCTTCCGAAGCAGACCAGTCCGGACGCTGCTCAGACACCCCGCGGCAGGTCGCTGCGGAGGTCCCGGACGTAGAGCGAGCCGAGAGCCTCGACGAGACGGCGGCCCTCCTCGCTCTGGACGGTGGGAACGACGACGCGCACGCGGTAGTAGTGGTCGCCGGTCGTTCCGGTCCGCAGGTTCTCGATGCCCCGTCCCTTCAGCCGGAACCGCTGGCCCGAGACCGTTCCGGCGGGGATCCGGGCCCGGACGAGGCCCTTGACGGTCGGCACCTCGATCTCGGCGCCGAGGTAGGCCTCGGGGACGGTGACCGGAACCTCGGCGACGATGTCGTCGCCTTCCCTGTTGAAGTAGGCGTGCCTCTCGACGGTGATCGCGAGGTAGAGGTCTCCGTTCTCCGTCCGGCCCTTGCCGGGAACGCGGATACGCGCGCCGGTGTCGACCCCCGCGGGAATGCGGACCGTCAGGCTCTCCGTTTCGACGAGCGCGCCGGAGCCGTGGCAGGCCGCGCACGCCGACTTCGCAACGCGCCCCGTCCCCCGGCAGCGGGCGCAGCGGCGCGGGATGCGCGCCGAGAACGACACGGTGCCGCCGAGGACCGCGTCGCGGAACGGGATCGTGATGGCCGCGGCGGCATCCTCGTCCTCGCCGACACCGATGCCGGAGCCGGAACCCGCGAAGAGGTCGGAGAACAGGTCGGAGACGTCTCCCGACCAGCGGAAGCCGCCCCCTCCCGCGGCGCCCCTGCCGAACGGCGTCTGGCGAAAGTCCTGTCCGAAGGGCCCTTCCGGCCCTGCACCGCGGCGGGCCTGGCCGCTCGGAGGTTCGGGAGCCTCTCCCGTGTCTCCGTACCGGTCGTACCGCTCCTTCTTCTTGGGATCCTTCAGGATCTCGTACGCGGCCGCGATCTCCTGGAAGCGCTTGTGGGCCCCGGCGTCGCCGAGGTTCACGTCCGGGTGGGACTTCCTCGCGAGGCGCCGGTACGCCTTCTTGATCTCCGCATCTCCAGCCGTGCGTGACACGCCGAGGACCTCGTACGGATCCTTCATCGCCATGCACGGAACGATAGCGGATTGCGGGCAGTTCGCGGTGCGCGACGGCTAGAATGGCAATAACCGGGATCGGCCGTGAAGATTCTTCAACACCGCGACGTCCTCTCGATCGTCCTGGCCGGCGGAATGGGAGAGCGCCTCTACCCTCTCACGCGGGACCGTGCCAAGCCGGCGGTCCCGTTCGGGGGGCGTTACCGGATCGTCGACTTCGTCCTCAACAACCTCGTCAACTCGGGGCTGATGAAGATCAAGGTGCTCACGCAGTTCAAGTCGAACTCTCTCATCGAGCACCTCGTGCGGGCCTGGCGCCTGAACCCCGAGATCGGCCAGTTCGTCGACCCGGTCCCCGCCCAGATGCGGCGAGGGCCGCACTGGTTCCGCGGCACCGCCGACGCCGTCTACCAGAACCTCGACCTCATCTTCGACGAGGAGCCGACGCAGGTCTGCGTGTTCGGCGGCGACCACGTCTACGTGATGGACGTGAACCCGATGCTCGCGTTCCACGAGGACGGCGGGCACGACCTGACGATCGCCGCCTTCCCCGTGCCGCTGACGGAGGCGGCGCGGTTCGGGATCCTCGAGGTGGACGAGCGCGGCCGCGTGACCGGCTTCGAGGAGAAGCCGAAGGAGCCGAGGGAGATCCCGGGCGCTCCGGGCTTCGCCCTCGCCTCGATGGGGAACTACATTTTTCGCCCGAAGGTGCTCCGGGAGGCGCTCGAGAACGATGCCCTGCAGGACACCTCGCACGACTTCGGCAGGACGATCATCCCGGCGCTTCTCGCCGGCGGCACCTCCGTCTGGGCCTACGACTTCTCGCTGAGCAGCGTTCCCGGCGACGAGGAGCTCGCTCCCTACTGGCGCGACATCGGGACCGTCGACTCCTACTGGGAGGCTTCGATGGACCTGATCTCCGTGAGCCCCCCGCTGAACCTTTACAACGCGAAGTGGGCGCTGAAGACCCTCTCGCCGCATCTGCCTCCCGCCAAGTTCGTCTTCGCGGATCCGGTCTCGAACCGGACGGGCGTCGCGACCGACTCGATGGTCGCCGACGGCTGCATCCTCTCGGGCGGAACCGTTCACCGGTCGATCCTCTTCCCGCGCGTGAGGGTCAACTCCTATTCGCGTGTCGAGGAGAGCGTCCTCATGGACGGCGTCGACGTCGGCCGCTATTCGCGGCTCCGGAAGGTCATCGTCGACAAGGGGGTCAAGATCCCCCCCAGGACGGAGATCGGTTTCGACCCGGAGAGCGACCGGAGACGGTTCCACGTCTCGGAGGGAGGGGTCATCGTCCTGCCGAAGGGCGTCGAAGTTCCCCCTCCGTGATCAAAAGGGCTTGCAAATAGCCTCGTATCTCCATATAAAGTTCGGAGGTTTCCCCGCCTCCCCGAATTTTATATGGATGAGATCGATCGCCAGATCCTCGACATGCTCCAGCGCGACGGGAAAATCTCCCAGGCGCGCATCGCTGAGAACGTCGGCCTGACGACCCCGTCCGTCAACGAGCGGATCAAGAAGCTCGAGACCCGCGGGTTCATTCGCCGCTTCACCGCGCTGCTCGATCCCCGGCAGGTCGGCATGGCTGCGGTCGCGCACGTCGACGTCCAGCTGGAGCACCCGAGCTTCGAGCGCACGTTTCTCGACGAGATCGAGAACCTCCTCTCCGTCCAGGAGTGCTACGCGATCTCCGGTGACTACGGCTATCGGCTGAAGGTCCGCGCACGGGACCTCGAGCAGCTCGAGGCCGTCCTCCGCGAGCGCATCCAGACGATCCGTGGCGTCGTTCGCACGCGGGTCGACCTTTCACTTTCCATCAAGAAAGACTCGACGCTCCTGCCCGTCACCTGAATCGGCGTCGACTCGGGTCAGCCGGTGCCATTCTGGTCGACCCGATGCCGAAATGATCCACGCCCGGACTCGAATTGAGACACCGCTCACGCGTCGGGACGGAGGCGGTCAGCGGAAGCCCTTTCACGAGGGCGGTTTCGCCGTCGAGGGTTTCCGGAAATCCTCTGGCATCCCTGTTGCGTAGTAGGGAGCAGGAGATCGAAGACAAACTCCTACGCCAACGGTGGCGTCAGATCTTCAAAACCCGCCCGTAAAGCCCCGCTGGCTCCCCGCCATCGGGCCCACCACCCAATACCCCTCACTTCAGCCCTACCAGGAATATCCCACCGCCGCACTTCCCGCCCGACCCCAGAGGTCGGGCGGGAACCCCGCCATTTCCGTCAGAACCTCCAGGCGACGGCCGCGGAGACGATGACCGGCTTCCGGCGCGACATATCCCGGATGAGGTGTCCGACAGCCTCCAGCCGTATGTCGATGCTGCGATTCACCGTGAAGACGGTGAGCAGTCCACCGTTCAGGCCGAACACGGACTCCTCGGGATCGGTCTCGACCTGCCCGGCGCCGGGAGTCTTCGGACGAAGGAAGTACCCCCCTCCGCCCGCCACGAAGCCGGCCTGCCACCAGTCCTCCTTGAAGAGATAGGCGATCGTCAGCGTCGCCGCGTCGACGTCGATGTCCGGGCCGTTCTCGGCCGTCGGCGGCAGCTGCATGCGCGTGTAGCGCGCCTGCATGAGGACCCCCGGGTCGAGCTTCATCTCGACGAAGCCGTACCCGGCGGCGGTGGAGAAGTTGTCCAGGTTCTCGGCGGACCCCGTGTCGTTGAGGATTCCCCCTCCTACCCCGACGGCGAACGTCTGGGCGGCGGCGGAAGAGCTCAGGGTGGCGGACGCGACGACGAGGGCGGAAAGGAGGAGCGCTCGCGCGAGGCGCGGCGGGCGAGGGGCTTTCATCCTGCAGCAGGATAGAGGGACGCTGAAAGGGGCGTCAATGTGCATGTCCGGCTTACGGAGGCGCGCCCTTCGTCGTCTAGAATCCCGGATGTGGCGGGCGCCTTCGGGACCGAGTCCCTCCTGCCCGGGCGGGTCCTCCTCCAATTCCTCTTCCCGTCGTGCTGTGCCTCCTGCGGCGCCGCCCGGCGCGGTGTCGGCGGAGGCGGCCTCTGCCGCGCGTGCTGGCGGGCGCTTCCCCTCATCGACGGCAACGACGCCTGCCAGACCTGCGCCCTCCCTTCCTCGGCTCCCCTCTGCCACGGCTGCCTCGAAAGCGCCCCCCCCGTTTCGCGCGCGGCCGCCGTCGCACGATACGAGGGCGTCACCCGGCGCCTCGTCCACGCCCTGAAGTTCCGGGGCCACGACATCCTCGCCGCGCCCGCCGGAGCCCTGATGGCGGAGGCGGCGCGGACGCGCGGTCTGGACCAGGACTGCCAGGCCGTCGTCCCGATTCCCTCCACTGCCCGCAGGAACAGGGACCGGGGCTACGACCCGGGCGCTCTCCTGGCAGAGGAGGTGGCGCGGCGGCTCGACCGGCCCCTTCTCGCTCTCCTCTCGCGCGTCCTCGAGGCGCCACCCCAGTCGACCGTCCCGGCCGCCCGACGCCGCGGAAACGTCCTCGGTGCGTTCGCCTCCTCGCGAGCCGCCCGAGGCGCACGCCTCCTCCTCGTCGACGACGTCATGACCACCGGCGCCACCGCCTTCGAAGCCGCCCGCACCCTGGGCGCGGCGGGAGCCGCTCGCATCGACCTCCTCGTCCTGGCCCGGACTCCCGAGGCCGGGCAGCTGCACCACACCCACCCGGAGTCCACATGAGCTCACTCTTCGATCGTCTCGTCGTCGGCACGCTGCCGTTCGTCCCGAAGGCCGTCGTCAGGAAATTCGCCCGGCGCTACGTCGCGGGCGAAACGCTCGACGACGCCGTCCGCACCGTGCGCGAGCTCTCGACCGAGGGCGCGATGGCCACCATCGACGTCCTGGGCGAGAGCGTCACGCGGCGCGAGCAGACCGAGCAGACGCGCGACGAGTACCTCCGGGTCCTCGACACGATCGTCGCCGCCCGGCTCGATGCCAACGTCTCCATCAAGCCGACGGCCGTCGGGCTTTCCATCGACCCGCAGCTCGCGCGAGAGAACTGCCGGGCGATCTGCCGCAAGGCGGCCTCGTCGGGGACGTTCGTCCGCATCGACATGGAGGACTCTCCCTACACGGAGAAGACCCTCCAGCTCGTCCTCGACCTGAAGGAGGAGTTCCCCGGCGTCGGCGTCGTCGTCCAGGCCTACATGCGCCGGACGCTCGCCGACATGGACCGGCTCGTCGCCGCCGGGATGAACGTGCGCATCTGCAAGGGGATCTACGTCGAGCCGCGCGACATCGCCTACAAGGACCGCCAGGTCGTCATCGAGAATTTCGCGGCCATCGTCGACAAGCACCTGTCGGCAGGCTGCTACGCCGGCATCGCGACGCACGACGAAGCCTGCGTGCAGAAGGCGCTCGCCACGATCGACCGGCTGAAGCTGAGGCCCGAGCAGTACGAGTTCCAGATGCTCCTCGGCGTCGACCCGCTTCTCAGGCGGACGATCCTCCAGGCCGGCCACCGCCTCCGCGTCTACGTGCCCTACGGGCGGGACTGGTACGCCTACTCCCTCCGCCGCCTGAAGGAGAACCCGTCGATCGCCCGGCACACGGTCCGCATGGTCCTGGGGATGGGCCCGGCCCAGTCCTGACCGCGATCCGGTCTCCCGTCGAAGTTCCAGTTGACGTGGAGCCGATCAGCGACCCATGATGAGAGAGGACGCCCTTTCGAGGGTCGGAGTCCTGTATTTGAGGCGCTCCGCCAAGGCCCATCGCCCGGCCGTGCTCGCCGGATGTTTTGTGGCACTCCTCGCCGCACCGGCGCTGGGCGCGCCCCGCGACGTTCCAGGACCCACCGCCCCCCTTTCGGGCGTCCTGAGCGCCAACGGCGTCCCGCTCGCCGGAGTCTCCCTCGTCGTCCGGGGGCTCACGGGAGCGGCGGCATCCGTGGTGCGGATCCTGAAGACCGACGCCGAGGGTACCTTCTGCCTTTCTGATGCGGCGCCGGGGGTCTACTCGGTCCTCGCGGCTGTGCCGGGGTTCCGGTCTGCGTCCGCGCAGGTCCTCCATCGATCGTCGTCCGACAGGCTGTCCTTCGTCCGCCTCGAGCTCGACCGCGATCGACAGGGAGTCCTCCCGGCCGGACCTGGTGGAGCACTGGACCCGTGGGCGGCCCGGGCGTCCATCGGCGGGGACGTCCTCAGGGACGAGGGCTTCGCCGAGGGCTCTCCCACGGCGGCTCCGTCCCCGGCGTCGGCCGTCGCCACGTCGAACTCCGCCTCGCAGGTCATTCCCTTGCCGGTCCGGGGTTCCGTCGCGTCGCTGCAGGGCTTCGCTGCGGACGGGGCGGGAGCCCGCTCCCAGACGTCGCTCGACGTTCGCGGCAGCCTCGGCGGGGGCGTCAAGTGGGGAGTTACGGGCGGGTACGACCGCGTGATGTCCGAAGAGGGTCAGCAGGTCGGCGGCGCCTCCAGCGTATCCATCGACGTCCTTCCGGTCGAAGGACAGTCCATTCGCGTCTCCAGCCGGAGGAGCGAGATACCGGGCCTCGAGAACGCCGACGCCCGGCTCGACGCCCACTCGGTCGACTGGGCCGCGAGCCGGACCAACGGCTCCCGCGCCTCCGTCTCCGCCCGGCTCCTGACGCACCGGAACCTCGAGCCCGCCGCGCTCCCGAAGGCGCTCTTCCGCTCGGAGGGAAGCGCCCTCGAGGTCGATGCGGGGTATCGGAGCGAGCTGGGCGAGGGACGCTTCGTGAGGGTTCACGTCGGCTACAGGTCGGACGTCACGAACGGAACCCCCGGCGCATCCTCGGCCGCGCCGCGTCCCGAGCGCGAGGCGCGGCTGGGCGGCGTCGCCGGAATCCGGCTCCTCGACGCCCTCCTCGTCGAGGCCGGAGGCACCGGAGACTATTCCGTCGGTTCCCGCGGCGTGACTCCCGAGCTCACGCTCTCCGTCGAGGCGCTCGCGGGCCTGACCGTCTACGGGTTCGCCTCGCGCCGCTTCGAACAGAAAGAGACAGGCGTGTTCGTTTCCGGGATTATCGGAGTCGACGACGCCGACCTCGTCCGGGCCACCCGGGCGCTCTACCGGGCCGGCGCGCGGTTCGAGAGCCACGGCACCGGGCGGCTCGAGCTCGAAGCGAGCCGCCGGGAGATTTCGGAGGCATTCCAGCTCCTGCTCGACACCGACGTCATCGACCGCGTCGACGCCCTCTACCTCTTCCCGGGCGACGTGGCCGATGAAGCCTCCGGCTCACTGACGTTCGCAATCCGGGAGAACGTCTCGGCGCGCCTCGCGCTTCTTGGCGGTCAGGTCCGGGGAGGGGGGACGGTCGCCGGAACGACCTCGAACGACGCCCGCTACTGGGTCTCGAGCGCCCGCATCGACGTCCTGCCGAGCGGCACGTCGGTCTCTATCCGCTACCGCCTCCTCGAGCAGGAGCTGGGCCGCACGGCAGACGTGTACCGCAACGGCCGCAGGTCGGTCGACGTGACCCTCGCCCAGGTGATCCCGGTTCCTATCCTCCGCGCCGCCGGTTCCCGCTGGCAGGCGCTCTTCTCGGTCGCGACGGGGAGCCGGCAGGAGGGAGACGGGGACCCTAGACAGAACCGACAGTTGGCCGGAGGCCTTTCGCTCTCGTTCTGACCCATCCGGGTTTTTTTGGATTTCGATTCAATTTCCCCGGGACAAATAGACGCGTTCGGTCCTCGAACGTCGATAACTTGTTCAAAAAGGGCCACTTTCGCCACTCCAACGAACCGGATCGCTGGCATTCGATTTGCCTGTGCCAAGCCGGAATGAGGGAATCGCGCAGGCGGGCCGTCGTGCTCCTCCGATGGGGGTTGCTCGGGGCTTTCTTCGCCCTGCTGGTTCCGATGGGCATCTCCGCAGCGAGGAAGGTCGCCACCACGGGACAGTCGGGCATCCTCCTGACGCCGGAAGAAAGCGGGTTCAGGGTTCGGGTCGCGGGAATGGCCGAATCCGCCGGGCTCAGGCCGGGTGACCTCCTCCTTCTCGTGGACGGTGAGGAGGCCCGGGCCCTTCCCGATCCGGTAGGTGCCATGGAGAGGGGAGAACGCGAGCTGACGGTCCTGCGCGACGGACAGCCGGTACGTCTGAAGGGGCGCATCGGGCCGTCTCCGTGGGACACGCGCTACCTTCTCCTCCTGTTCGTGGGCGCCGCCTTCCTCGTCACGACGGGCGTCGTCCTGAGGACCGCACCACACGAGGCCGACCCGACCAGCCACTTCCTGTTCGCAGGCTTCGCGTTCACGGCGGCGGCCGTCTTCGTCATCACGCCAGCCCCGCCTTACGACGCGATTTTCAGGGCGACGACGCTGCTGGAAGACGCCGCCCGCGCCTTCCTGCCGGCGTTCCTGCTGGCGTTCGTCTTTCGCTTCCCCCGCCGGGCAATGCGCATTCCCGGCGCGCTCTTCTTCGTCCCCGCCTTCGCCCTCGCCCTCCTCGCCCTCGCGACGTACCTGAACCCGCCCGCTCCCGACGTCGACGCCACCCCCCTCGTCCTCCGCCTGGACCGACTCCAGCAGGCCGCCCTCCTCCTGGGCGTCTCCCTCGCGGTCGCCCGCCTCGTCTCTCTCGCAACGCGCCGGCTCGATCTCCTCGCCGAGAAGCAGGTCCGTTTCCTCCTCGCCGGGACCGCGGGTGGTCTTCTCCCCGTCGTCCTTCTCGACCTCCTGCCTCGCCTCGTCGGGGGGCCGATCCCCGTCGTCTCCAGCTTCTCCATCGTTCCGCTCGTCCTCGTGCCGGCCGCTTTCCTCGCCGCCCTGACCCGCTACCGGCTCTGGGACGTCGAGATCCTGACGCGGGAGACCGTCGCGCTCCTCGGCGCGGCGTTCCTCGGCGCAGGACTCTTCTCGCTCGCACAGGTGGTCGACCTCGGCGACGTCCTGCCGGGAATTCCCTACGGCCGCGGGCTCGTAGAGGTGGGCGCGGGGCTCCTCATCGCCCTCACGTTCTTCCCGGTCCGCAGGGGCCTTTCGACGGCCCTCGCCCGCGTCCAGTACGGCGAACGATTCGGGGACCGCGAAGGCCTCCTCTCGCTCGTCCGCGACCTCTCGCGCCCTCGCCGCCTCGCCGAGCTCGGGCCGCTCCTTTCCGAGCGCGTCATGAGCGGGCTCGGCGTGCCACGGGCGACGCTCCTCCTGGCGCTTCCCGACGGCCGCCTCGACGCCACGTCACTGGACGGCGGCGACCCCCTGCCACCGCTGGACCTCCCCTCCGAGGCGACGAAGAAGACGACCCGCCTCTCGCGCCTCACCTTCAACGAGCGTCCTACGGCCGCCGTCGCCAGGATGCGCCGGGCCGGCTTCCGGACGATCGCTCCGCTCGCCCTCTCGGGCCGCCTCCTCGGCCTCTTCGCCGTCGCGGACCGGGGAGGGCGCGACCCGCTCTCGGGAGAGGACATCGAGCTTCTCGAGACCGTCCTCGCCTCCGCGGCGCTCGCCGTCGACCACGCGCGCCTCTACGGCGAGCTGGAGGCGCAGGCCGAGCAGTACCGCCGCCTGAAGGAGTTCCACGAGGACGTCGTCACGGGCTCGCCGGCGGCGATCGTGGTCACCGACGAGCAGGGCCGGATCTCGTCCGTGAACCCCGCGTTCGAGAGGCTCTTCGCCGACGGCCTTGGGAACCTCGCCGGCCGCCGCGCCGAGGACGTCCTCCCGGAGGCGGTGCGTTCCGTTCACGCCCCGGCGCGCGTCGAGGTCACGCTCGGCCAGCAGTCGCGCGTCCTCGACGTCGCGGTCTCCCCGTTCCCCGGTGCGCGCGAGGGCTCGCCCGCGCGGGTCTGGGTCCTCTCCGACTCCACCGAGCTGGCCCGCCTCGAGAAGAGCCTCGCGGAGAGGGACCGCCTCTCGGCGCTCTCGAACCTCTCCGCCGGCGTCGCGCACGAGGTCAACACGCCGCTCACGGGGGTCGCGAGCTTCGCGCGGCTCCTCCTCGACGAGACCCCGGCCGACGACCCCCGGCGGCCCATCGTCGAGAAGATCGAACGTCAGGCCTTCCGTGCCGCGCGTCTCGTCGGGAGCCTGCTCGACCTGGCCCGGGGCCGCCCGCGCGAGATGGCATCGCTGGACCCGGCCGACCTCGTGCGGGAATGCTGCCAGGCCCTCGAGGACGAGGTGAAGGGCCGGCGCGTGACGCTCGACGTCGATCTCCCGGCATCGCTGCCCCGTGTCCTCGGGCACGGGGACGCCCTCGTGCAGGTCCTCGTGAACCTCCTGAAGAACGCGCTCGACGCCGTGGCCCTCCCGAAAGACGGGCGTGTCGGCCCGGGCCTCGTGAGGATCGCCGCAGCCGCCGCTGGCGGAAACGTCCTCTTCACCGTCGACGACGACGGCCCCGGCCTCGCGCGGGAGGAGCAGGAAAAGGTCTTCGACCCGTTCCACACGACGAAGGGTCGTCAGGGGGGCGTGGGCCTCGGCCTGGCGATCGCAGGGGATATCATTCGCGCGCACGGAGGCTCGTTCTCGGTCGATTCCTCCCCGGGGCAGGGCGCCCGGTTCACGGTGAGCCTCCCCGCAGCGACATGAAAATCCTGATCGTCGACGACGAGCCGGTCGTCCGCGAGGTCCTCCGGACGGTGCTCTCGCGGGCCGGCTACGAAACGTGCGAATCGGCCACGGCCGGCGAGGGGCTCGCGCTCTTTGCCGATCCGTCGGTCGACCTCGTGCTGCTCGACCTGATGCTCCCCGACCGGCCCGGCCTCACCCTGCTCAGCGAGATGCGCCAGCGGCGGCCCGACGTTCCGGTCGTCGTGGTCACGGCCTACTCCTCGGTCGAGAGCGCGATCACGGCCATGAAAGAGGGGGCGTTCCACTACGTCCCCAAACCGTTCCGCAACGAAGAGGTCGTCCACCTCGTCGCACAGGCGCTCGAGAGAAGGCGCCTCGTTGCCGAGAACCGCGCGCTGAAGGCCCGCCTCGACTCGGGGACCGATTTCCCCGAGATGGTCGGCCGCTCGGCCCCCATGGAAAAGGTCCTCCAGACGATCCGCCAGGCCGCCCCCGCGCGCTCCACGATCCTCGTCACGGGCGAGAGCGGCACCGGCAAGGAGCTCGTCGCGCGCGCTCTCCACCGCCTCTCGCTGCGCGCTTCGGGCCCGTTCGTCACCGTCCATTCGGGCGCGATGCCGCCCGACCTCCTGGAGTCGAACCTCTTCGGTCACACGAAGGGGGCCTTCACCGGTGCGGTCGCCGAGAAGAAGGGCCTCTTCAAGGTCGCCGACGGCGGGACGATCTTCTTCGACGAGATCGGCACCGTGCCGATCGAGACGCAGGCCAAGCTCCTCCGGGTCCTGCAGGAGCGCGAGTTCCTGCCCGTCGGCGCCGTGGAGCCGATTCACTCCGACGTCCGCGTCGTCGCCGCGACGAACGCCGACCTCGGCCGCCTCGTCGAAGAAGGGAAGTTCCGCGAGGACCTCTTCTACCGGCTCTGCGTCATCACCATCGACCTGCCGCCCCTGCGCGAACGCAAGGAGGACATCCCGCTCCTCGTCGAGGCGCTCGTCTCGCGCGCCGCGCGGGAGAACGACCGCCCCGTGCCTCCCGTCACCTCCGACGCGATGAAGGCGCTCCTCGACCACGACTGGCCCGGCAACGTCCGCGAGCTGGAGAACGTCCTCGAACGCGCGGTGGTCCTCGGCCCCGGCCTCATCGGCCTCGACCAGCTCCCCGACGGGGTCCGCCGCTCGGTGCCGCGCCCCGACGCCCTCCCCGCCGACGGCCTCGTCTTTTACGACGCCGTGGCGAAGTACGAGAAGAACCTCATCGCCGCGGCGATGCACCGTGCGGGCGGGGTGCAGAAGGACGCCGCGCGCCTCCTCGACCTCTCTCCCACGACTCTCAACGAGATGCTCAAGCGCCACGGCATGCTCGCGCGCCGGGCGCCGCGCACCGCGGAACCAGAGCCCGCATGAAGCTTCTCCTCGCCGCGTTCCTCGTCCTCTCCCCGGGGGCGCTCGCTGCCGCTCCGGACGACCCGGTCTTCTCGACGCGCGGCGGCTCCTCGGGGCCCGTCCTCTCGGAAACCGAGCGCGACCCGAAAGTCCCGCCTCCGGTCGCCGTCCTCGGCCACCGGATCGGCGACGCCCTCACGACGCACGACGCCCTCGTCCGCTACGTGAACGCCCTCCAGGCCGCATCGCCGCGCGTCTCGGCCGTCAGCTACGGCACGACGCCGGAGGGGCGAGCTCTGCTGCGCGTCGCCGTATCGAGCCCGGAGAACCTCGCCCGCCTCGACGCCATCGCGGCCGGGTTGAAGAGCCTGGGCGACCCGCGCGGGACCTCGCGCGAGGCGGCTCGCGCCATCGTCGAGCGTTCGCCCGCCGTCGTCTGGATCGCCTGTGGCATCCACGGCAACGAGACCGCGGGCCCCGAAGCCTGCGCCGCCCTCCTCTACACGCTCGCCGCGTCGCGCGAGCCGGGGATCGAGGAGCTCCTCTCCTCGCTCGTCGTCGTCGTCGACCCGTGCGCCAACCCCGACGGGCACGAGCGGCACGTCGCCTTCTGGCGCTCCGTGGCCGGAGACGAGCCCGACCCCGACCCGTACGCCCTCGAGAACGACCCGCCCTGGCCCTCCGGACGGACGAACCACTTCGGCGTCGACCTCAACCGGGACTGGGCCTGGGCGACGCAGCCCGAGACCCGCGCGCGCCTCGCCGCTCTCCGCGCGCTCCCGCCCCAGGTCTACGTGGACATCCACGAGATGGGCCCCGACCAGAGCTACTTCTTTCCTCCGCCGGCCGAGCCGGTCCACCCGCGGGTCCCCGAGACGACCCGCACGTGGATCGAGACCTTCGGGAAGGCGAACGCCCAGGCCTTCGACGCCCGGGGCTGGAGCTTCTTCAACCGGGAGACCTTCGACCTCTTCTACCCCGCCTACGGCGACTCCTGGCCTTCCTTCCGCGGCATGGTGGGGATGACGTACGAGGTCGGTGGCAAGGGGGGGCTGGCCCACCGCCGCAAGGACGGCCGCGTCGTCACGCTCAAGGAGCGCTCCCTCAAGCACTGGACGGCCCTGAGGACCACCCTCCGGACCGTCGCGGCGAACAGGGCCCGCATTCTCGCGGACTACGAAGGCTTCTTCCGGTCGGGAACCGGCGAGGGGCACCGTGTCTTCGTCCTCCCCGGCGGCCAGGACCGCACCCGCCTCGCCTCTCTCGCCTCCCTCCTCGCTCTCCAGGACGTCCAGGTCGGGGTCACGACCCGTCCGCTCCCGAACGTCCCGTCGAAGGGCGCGACGCTCCCGGCCGGGTCGCTCGTCGTCGACACCGCGCAGGCGCACGGCCGCTTCGCCGAGGTCGTCCTCGAGTCGCAGGCCTCCCTCGCGCCGCAGTTCCTCGAAGAGGAACGCCGGAGGCTCCTCGTCGAGGAGGACGAGCGCTTCTACGACGTCACGGCCTGGAGCCTCCCTGTCGCCTTCGGCCTGGCGGCGCACGCACTGCCCGCGGGCACGCCGCTCGCGGGCGCCGTGGCCCCCTGGAAGCCCGAGGAGACCGGTTCTGCCGCCGGCGGCCGCTACGGCTGGCTACTGCCGGGGAGCGACGCCGCGAGCCGGCGCGTTGCCGCCACCCTCGCCGCCACCGGCGTGCAGGTGTCGGTCACGACGCGGGACGCCCGGGCGGGCGCTCTCGCCGCTCCCGCCGGGTCGTACGTCGTGAGAAGCGAGGGAAACGAGGAGATCCAGGACCTTTCCGGCCTCGTGGGCCGGACCGTCTCGGGCGCCAGCGGGCGGGCGTTTCCTCTCGACAGCGCCGCGACCGACGCAGGCCCCTCGTTCGGTTCCTCCTCGCTCCTGCCGCTGAAGCGGCCGCGGGTCGTCCTGCTGTCCGGCGACGGCGCCGACCCCGCAAACGTCGCGTTCCTGCGCCTCGCTCTCGAGAACGGCCTCGGCATCCGCCCCACCCTCCGGCGGGCCGAGTCGCTCGCGGCCGGCCGCTTCGAAGGCGTCACGGCCCTCGTCGTCCCGCACGGCAACGCCCGCTTCCAGAGGGCGCTCCTCGGAGAGAAGTCCGCGGCGACGCTCCGCCGCTTCGTCGACGGCGGTGGCGTCCTGGTCGCCATCCGGGGCGGCGCGGAAGCTCTTCGGGAGAAGCCGCTCGACCTCTCGAAGGTGACGGCGTGGGAGCCTCCTCCCGCCCCGGGCGAGGACGAAGACCCGGACCTCCCGGTGTCCGAAGCCCCCACCGCGCACGCGCCCAGGTCCACGCCCGAGCCCCCTCCCGCGAGCCCGGAGGCCGCCCTCGAGCGCGACCTCGAGCGCCGGCCGCTTCCGATTCCCGGCGCGGCCCTCAGGACGCAGGCGCTGCCGGGCCACCCGCTTCTCTTCGGCCTCGCCGCGTCACCCGCCTTCCTCGTCGTCGACGGCGAGCCTCCGCAACGCCTCCCCGAGGCGAGGGCGAACGTCGTCACCGTCGCGCCCGACGACCCGCTCCTCTCCGGCTTCGGCTGGAAGGAGGCGCTCGAGAGGTGGAAAGGGGCCGCCGTCGTCCAGCTCGAGGAGTCGGGCCAGGGGCGTGTCGTCACCTTCGCCGCCGACCCGGTCTTCAGGGGCGTCTGGCGCGGCTCCGAGACCGTCTTCCTGAACGCGGTCCTGATCGGCCCGTCGCTCGAGTCGAAGGGCCCCTAGACGGAATTGCTCCGGGGCTAGAGCCGACGCAGGAGAACGACGGTCCTGTCGTCGTGGAACGGCACGCCGGCGGCGAACGTCGCCAGGGCCGCACCGAGCGACTCCTCGATCTCGCCGAGGGGTCGCGACGAGACGCCGCGGACCAGCTCGACGAGTCGTTCCAGGCCGAACTCGTCGTCGTCGGGGTTGGCGGCCTCGGTGATGCCGTCCGTGTAGAGGACGAGGAGATCCCCCCGCTCGAGAGTCAGCGCGCCGGAGCCGTAGGCCTGCCCCGGAAAGAGCCCGAGGGGCGGCCCCTGCGCCGAAAGGAGCTCGTGCCCTCCCGCGGCCCGTAGAACGATGCCGGGATTGTGGCCCGCATTCGAATAGACGACGGACCCCGTCTCCGGGTCGTAGAGCGTCGCGATGAACGTGACGAACTTCTCCGGGCTCGTCCGGCGGTGGACGAGGTCGTTCAGGCGCGCGCAGACCCGGTCGGGCGGAAAGTGCTCGGCCGCCCACGCCTGGAACGCCGACTGGACCGACGCCGCCAGGATCGACGCCGCCATGCCCTTGCCGCAGACGTCGGCGACGACGATGTCCACCGTGCCGTCGCTCCTCACGAAGAAGTCGTAGTAGTCGCCCGACACGGTCCGCGCGGGGAGCGTGCGGCCGTAGAGCTCCGTGTCGGGGAGCGCGGGCGCCACCTCGGGGAAGAGCCGCCGCTGAACGTCCCACGCGAGCGCCATCTCCCGTTCGATCCGCTGCCGGGCGGCCGAGGCTTCGTGGAGCCTCAGGTTCTGGATCTTGATCGCCGCCGTGTTCGCCAGCGACGTCAGGAGCTTGAGGTCTTCCTCCGTGAAGCTCTTCCGGCCGAGCCGAGCCTCGAGATAGACGAGGCCGAGGACCTCCTCGTCGACCAGGAGGGGCGCGGCGATGCACGACGTGATCCCCTGCATGCGGATCGAATCAGCCGCACCGATCCTCACGTCGGTCGCGGTGTCGATCATCAGGACGCCCTGCTTCCGCCCGGTGACCGCCTCCACGAGCGTCCGGGACAGGCGGATGTCGGCGGGGTCGATCCCCTCGGCGAACCTCACGGCCTCCGGGCGGAGCTCCCCCGTTCCCTCGCGCAGCATCAGGAGGCCGCGATCGGGCTCGAGGTAGGCGAAGAGCTTCTCCAGGATCAGGTTCGACAGCTCCGCCGGGGGGATGTCGGTGAGGAGCGCGAGGGAGACTTCGTTCAGGATCTGGAGCGACGTCGCGAGCCGCTTCAGCTCGGCGGCGTCGGTCAGCTCGCGGGCCGCCGGGCGCCGCAGGCTCAGGGCGGCGTTCGCGGTCGAGATCATCGTCCGGTCGAGCCTGTCGACGCCGCCGTCGATGACGACCCGCGCCGTGGAGTGGGCTTCCTCCGAGACCTCGATCGAGGTCTCTCCGAGGACGATCCGGTCCCCCGGACAGACCACGATCGGCTCGAGGAGCCTCGATCCGTTCAGCTGGGTTCCGTTCCTGGAACCGAGGTCCGTCAGGACGAGCCCCTCGGGCTTCTGGTCGAGGCGGGCGTGGACGCGGGAGAGGGTCCGATCGGGCAGGAAGACGTCGTTCGTGGAGGAGCGGCCGAGGTTCAGCGACGGGCGGTCGACGACGAAGCGGCTGACCGGCTCGCCGGGCGTGTGGATCGTGAGCACCAGCACTCTTCGGAGTTTAGCCCCCGGCTCGGGGCCCTCTCCCGGAGGGTGTGCTATCTTCCCCGGTTCCGGCCCGGCTCACATGCGGCCAGGCGAAGAAGGAGTCGACCCGTGAAGGAGAAGATCCACCCCCAGTACCAGGAGGTCAGTGTCCACTGCTCCTGTGGAGCGACCTGGAAGACCGGCAGCGTGATGAAGGAGCTGCGGCTCGAGATCTGCTCGAGCTGCCACCCCTTCTTCACCGGCAAGGCCAAGCTGATCGACACCGCCGGCCGCGTGGAGCGCTTCCAGAAGCGCTACGCCAAGTCGGACAAGGCCGTCGCGGCCGCCGCGACCGCCACCCCGAACAGCTGAGGAGGCTGGTCCTCCCCTTCCCCGACTGACCCGGGAACCGACGGATGCTCGAGAAGCTCGCGGACATCGAGAGGCGCTACGCGTCGCTCGAGGAGCGTCTGGGGAGCCCCGACGTCGTTTCCGACCACCAGGAGTCGACGAAGATCCACCGCGCGATGCGGGAGATCGCCTCCGTCGTCGAGAAAGTCCGCGAGCTGCGCAAGGCGCAGGACGAGCTTTCCGGCGCCCGCGAGATGCTCGACACCCTTCCCGGAGGGGACGAGCTGCGCGACATGGCCCAGGTCGAAGCCGAGGGCCTGAAACGCCGGGTCGAGGAGCTCGAGGAGGAGATCCGGGTCCTTCTCCTCCCGAAGGACCCGAACGACGGCAAGAACGTCGTCCTGGAGATCCGCGCCGGGACCGGCGGCGACGAAGCGGCCCTCTTCGCCGAGGAGCTCTTCCGGATGTACGTTCGCTATGCCGAGTCGCGCGGCTGGCGCGTCGAGATCATCGACCGCTCCGAATCGGGAGGCCGCGGCGGCCTCAAGGAAGTCCAGGCCATCCTCGAGGGGGAGGGCGCCTTCTCGCGCCTCAAGTACGAAGGCGGCGTCCACCGGGTCCAGCGCGTCCCCGAGACGGAGTCCCAGGGGCGCATCCACACCTCGGCCGCGACGGTCGCGATCCTCCCCGAGGCCGAGGAGGTCGAGCTCGAGATCGCCGAGAAGGACCTGCGGCTCGACCTCTTCTGCGCCTCCGGGCCCGGCGGCCAGGGCGTCAACACGACCTACTCCGCCGTCCGGATCACCCACCTCCCGACGAACACCGTCGTTCAGTGCCAGGACGAGCGCTCGCAGGTCAAGAACAAGGCGAAGGCGATGCGCGTCCTCAGGGCCCGCCTCTTCGAGGTCGAACGGGAGCGCCAGGAGGCGGCCTACGCCGCCGACCGCAAGAAGATGGTCGGCTCGGGCGACCGTTCCGAGAAGATCCGCACCTACAACTTCCCGCAGTCCCGGGTCACGGACCACCGGATCGGGTTCACCTCCCACCGCCTCGGCGAGGTCCTCGACGGCAGGCTGGACGAGCTGATCGACCCGCTCGTCGCCCATTTCCAGGCCGAAAAGCTCAAAATGGAGCTCTCAAAGGCCTGACGCCCCCGGGACTCTTCTTCGCGACGCCTTGCCTTTTGCGACGCCGCACCTCCCCTCTTCCCTCGCCCATCTCTCCCGCGGGGCCCCGGGCCGGGAGGGAAACGTGTTCGAGACGGCCGAGCTGGGACGGAAGCTCTCCAGGGAAGAGTACGCGGCGGAGCTCCCCGCGATCCGCGCACGGCTTCTCGCGGCGCAGTTCGCGCTCCTGAAGACGAAGGTCCCCGTCATCGTCGTCATCGCCGGGGCCGATGGCTCCGGCAAGGGGGACACCGTCAACCGGCTCCTCGAGTGGCTCGACCCGCGCGGCGTCGAGACGAACGTCTTCGGCCCGCGGACCGACGAGGAGCGCGACCGTCCCGCAGCGTGGCGTTTCTGGCGGACACTTCCCGCGCGCGGGCGCATCGGCATCTTCTTCGGCTCCTGGTACACCGAGCCGATCCTGAGGCGCACGACCGGAAAGATCGGCAACGCCCGCTTCGAGGCCGACCTGTCCCGCGTGGCCTTCTTCGAGAAGGAGCTCGCGAAGGACGGCGCCCTCTTCGTGAAGTGCTGGTTCCACCTCTCGAAGGACGCGCAGAAGAAACGGCTCAAGAAGTTCGAGAAGGACCCCGAGACCCGCTTCAAGGTCACCCGGCTCGACTGGAAGCACTTCGGCCACTTCGACCGGTTCGTCGGCGTCGCCGAGCGCGCGCTCCGGCTGACCGACCCGGCGGAGGCCCCCTGGACGATCGTCGAGGCCGCCGACGACCGCTGGCGCGACCTCGCCGTCGGGCGGGCGCTCGTGGAGGCCCTCGAGGCGCGCCTCGCCGCCGTGCGGGAGGCCGAGGAGAAGAAGGCGACGTTGAAGAAGGCGGCCGCCCAGAAGGCGCCGGCGCCGCCGAAGCGCGCGACGAAGGCCGCCCCGGCGAACGCGGCGAAGGGCGCGGGGATCCTCTCCACCATCGACCTCGAGCGGACGGTGACCGAGGACGAGTACAAGAAGGAGCTCCCGCGCCTGCAGGAGCGTCTCGCCAGGCTCGCCTGGGAGGGGAAGAAGAAAGGCGTCTCGAGCGTCGCCGTCTTCGAGGGCTCGGACGCGGCCGGCAAGGGAGGGGCGATCCGCCGGGTGACGTGGGCGCTCGACGCACGCCTCTACCGCGTGATCCCGATCGCCGCGCCGACCGACGAGGAGCGCGCGCACCACTACCTCTGGCGCTTCTGGAGGCACATCCCGCCCGGCGGGAGCTTCACGATCTACGACCGCTCCTGGTACGGGCGCGTCCTCGTCGAGCGGGTCGAGGGCTTCGCGAAGGAGGAGGAGTGGAAGCGCGCGTACCTCGAGATCAACGACTTCGAGGCCCAGCTCGTCGAGTCGGGGATCGCCCTCTCCAAGCTCTGGCTCCACATCTCGCCGGAGGAACAGCTGCGGCGCTTCCGCGAGCGGCAGGAGGTGGAGTGGAAGAAGCACAAGATCACCGACGAGGACTGGCGCAACCGCGAGAAGTGGCCCGCCTACGAGACCGCGATCGACGAGATGGTCGCCCGCACATCCACGCACGACGCCCCGTGGTCGCTCGTCTCGGCCACCGACAAGAAGGCGGCGCGGCTGACGGTTCTCGAGACGCTCTGCGACCGGCTGGAAGAGGCGCTGTAGCGGCCGGAGAAGCCCTTCAGGGCCGCTCGAGGACGTAGGCCGGGCCGGCGGGCCTCTCGACGACCGAGACCGCTTCGAAGCCTGCGGCGAAGAACGCTGCCGCGGTACGCCCGAACCGGCGCCGCGCCGCGACACCCGCGGCGAGGTCGTCGCGGAAGACCTTCGGGAACCCCGCCGGAAACGGCAGCAGGACCCGCCTGCAAAGGCTCCCCCCCCCCCCCGCCCCCCGCCCCCCCCCCCCCCCCCGCGGGGGGCCCGCCCCCCCCCCCGCCCGGCTGGCGTCGCGCGGGACCGCTCGCCGCGACCGGGAGCGACGCCGCGTCCGCGGCCGGCACCTCGGACGTTTCGCCGCGGACGGCGCGTTCGACACCCGGGCTGTCGAGCCGCCAGTGCGCCTCGAACCGGTCGCTCGGAAGGTCGCCGTAGATCCCGCCGACCCTTCCGTAGAAGTCCGGGAGGAAGACGGGAACGGCCGCGCCGAGCCTCACGAGATTCAGCCGCGCGTTGCGGAGCATGAACGGGTCGTACGTCCAGGTGACGAGCCCGATTCCCCGGGCCAGGCACCACTCGCGCTGGTAGAGCTTCAGGAGGACCGACAGCCCGCGCCGCTGCGCTTCGGGCCTCACCGCCAGGAGGTGCGAGTGGATCGCCGGCTGCCCCAGGTTCGTCCGCGGCACCGCGTGGACGAAGCCGAGGAGGACCTCCCCCTCGAACGCACCCGCCGTCATCCCTCCCGAGTGCGTGGCGGTGATCATGTCGGGTGGCGGCGGGACCATCAGGTCGGGGAATCCCCACGCCGCCTTCGCGGCCTGCGACGCCTCCGCGAACTCCGCCGGGCTCCGCAGCTCGCGGACCCGAACGCGCCGCGCCCTCAAGCCTCCACCTCCGCCAGGAGCGCGGCGACGAGCGCCGCGCGCCGCGGCAGGTCGTCCAGCTCGACGTGCTCGCCGCGCGCGTGAGCACCGCCGCCACGCGGACCGAGCCCGTCGAGCGTGGGGATTCCCGCGGCCGCCGTCAGGTTGCCGTCGGAGGCCCCGCCGACGCGCGCCGCCGCCAGGCCGAAGCCGAGGGCCGCCGCAAGCGCACGGGCAGTCCGGTGAAGTGCCAGCGACTCCGGCGTCGGCTCCATCGGCGGGCGCGAGACGACCGCCGAGATCTCCGCGCCGGCCCTCCCGTCGGAGGGTGCGAACGCCTTCAGCCCTTCGCAGATCCGCTCTCCCTCCGCCGCCGTCCAGAACCGGAAGTCGACCGTCACCTCCGCCGCCGGGGGAACGACGTTTCGCGCGCTTCCCGCGGAGGCGAGCGTCGGAACGACGGTCGTCCCCGCGTCGCGGTCGGCGAGGGCGTCGGCCCGCAGGGCGAAGCGGGCCATCTCCAGGAGGGCCGACGCTCCCTTCTCCGGCTCCAGCCCGGAGTGGGCCGGCACCCCGTGGAAGCGCGCCACGGCCAGCCCGACCCCCTTGCGCGCCACCTTCGCCGCGCCGCCGTCGCCCGACGGCTCCAGAACGAAGACGCGCTCCCGCCGCCGCGCCTCCTCGAGGATCCGCTCGCGCGACGCGCCGCTCCCCACCTCCTCGTCGGACGTGAGGAGGAGGGAGACGCCCCGCGCAGGCGCGAACGCTCCTTCGCACGCCGCCGCGAGGACGGCGAGGACGACGGCGACGCCTCCCTTCATGTCGAAGACCCCCGGTCCGGTCGCGAGGTTGCCCCCGGCGTGGAACGGCTGCCGGGCGAGCGTTCCGGCAGGCCACACCGTGTCGAGGTGCCCGAGGAGGAGCGTCCCGCCGCGCTCCGGGCCGAGCCGGGCCAGGACGCCGTCACCTCGGCCCTCGAACGCCACGATTTCGGAGGGAACGCCGGACTCCGCGAGGCGCGCGCGGACCCATCCGGCGAGCGCCGTGACCGCCGCGGCGTCCGACGACGGGCTCTCCCTCGTCACGAGCGCCTCGAGGTCGCCCAGCATCGCGCCGGTCCTCGCCGAGAAGTGCGCGAGGAGCTCCAGCGCGCCCGGCGCTTCGGTCACGCGGGCAGCTCCAGCGTCTCGAGCGTGAAGCGCGCCAGCACGTCACGCCGCACCTCCACGCCGATACCCGGACCCTGAGGCACCGGCATCAGGCCGTCCGCCGCCTCGGGCCGCGGCTCGACGATGTCCTCGTCGAAGTAGCGCGAGGACGACGCCGTGTCGCCCGGCTTCGTGAACCCCGGGAGCGCCGCCACGGCGATGTTGTGCGCGCGCCCGACGCCCGACTCGAGCATCCCGCCGCACCAGAGGGGGACTCCCGACGCCGTGGCGACGTCGTGGATCCGGAGGACCTCGCCGTACCCGCCCACGCGCCCGAGCTTCACGTTGAGGACGCGGCACGCGCCGAGCGAGATCGCCGCGGCGGCGTCGGAGGCGGAGCGGATCGACTCGTCCAGGCAGATCGGGGTCGAAAGCCGCCCGGCGAGGCGCGCGTGGTCCACGAGGTCCTCGTGGTGCAGCGGCTGCTCGATGTAGTCGAGGCCGAACGCGTCGAGCGCGACGAGAGGGCCCGAGGTCTCGAGCGTGTAGGCGGCGTTCGCGTCGACCGTCAGCGGCAGGTCGGGGAATGCCTCCCGGACGGCCGCCACCCGGTCCACGTCGGACCCCGGCTCGATCTTCACCTTGATCCGCCGGTACCCCTGGGCCACGTGCCTGCGCACGTTCTCGACCGTCGCCTCGACCGTCGGCTGCAGGCCGAGAGAGACACCGACTTCGATCGCCGTCCGCGGGCCGCCGAGATTGCGCGCGAGCGACACGCCGTCCGCCCTGGCGAACAGGTCCCTCAGGGCCGCCTCGAGCGCCCCTTTCGCCATCCGGTTCCCGCGGACGCGTTCGGCGAGCCGGTCGAAGGCAGGGGCGTCCGGAAGGTCCCTTCCGAGGACGAGCGGAATCAGGAACCGCGAGAGAGCCGACCGGGCCGAGTCCGTCGTCTCGGGGGAGTAGAACGGCCCGTCCTCGGCGACGCACTCACCCCAGCCCGAGAAGCCCTCCGAGACCGCCTCGACCAGGAGGAACCTCTTCGCCGCCGTCTCGCCGAACGACGTCCGGAACCGGAACTTCAGGGGCATCTCGACGAGCCGAAGGACGACCTTCTCGATCCTCACGCTTCCTCCCCTTCGGGCAGCCGCCGGGCATCGTAGCGGAACGGGCACTCCCCGAGGATCTCCCTCCGTGGCGTCTCCCTTCCCAGGGGGTCTGGTCTACGCTCTACACTCTGCTCCGCGGAGCAGAGTGTAGAGCGTAGACCAGACCCCCTCCGGCTGGCGGTCGATTGACAGGGGTGCGGGGCAGAAATAGCATAAAGAGTTTTGGAGCCTGGCGGATCCCCGCCCCGACTCCTGCAAGAAAAAGCCGCATGCAGAGCCTCCCCCCTTCCCGCGCCGGCCGGGGGGTCTTCGTACCCCTCGCCCTGCTGCTCCTCGTCGCCGCCTGCAGCCCTGAAGTCACCGAGGCCCCGAAGGCCCCGGCTGGACCTGCGGGCCGGCTCGGGACGGCCGTCGTGTCGGGGCGGGTTGCGCTGACCGGGGTGCCGCCCGTCAACGACAAGGTGACGATGACGACCGATCCGTTCTGCGCCGGCCACAACCCGGGCGAGACGGAGCTGCCGGCCTACGCCGTCGGCGCCGACGGCGCCCTCGCGAACGTCCTTCTCCGCGTCACGGCCGGGGTGACGGGCGTCTACGCCGCGCCGGCGGAGGCGAAGCAGCTCGACCAGATCGGGTGCGCGTTCTCCCCGCGCGTCCTGGCGCTGATGACCGGCCAGCCGCTCGACATCGTCTCGTCGGACGCCACGCTCCACAACGTCCACGCCGCGGCGAAGCAGAACCAGCCCTTCAACCTCGGCATGCCCGCTCCCGGCACACGCTACACGCGGACCTTCGGCAAGCCCGAGATCGTCCCCTTCAAGTGCGACGTCCACCCCTGGATGCGCGCCTGGGTCGCCGTGGTTCCGCACCCGTTCTTCGCGGTCACCGGGCCCGACGGCCGCTACGAGATCCAGGGGCTCCCTGCCGGGTCCTACGCCGTCGAGGCATGGCACGAGAAGCTCCCGCACAGACGTTCACCGTCACCGTCACCGACGGCGAGACGACGGTCCACGACCTCACGTTCACTGCCGCCGCCGCCCCGCCCGCATGAGACCCGAGGACGAAGGAGCAATGGAACCCGGCACGTTCGTCCGCGTCGCAACGCGCACCGTCGCCGTCTCGGTCTTCCTCCTGCTCGTCGCGGGGGCTCTCGTGACCTCGACCGGCTCCGGGCTCGCCGTCCCCGACTGGCCGCTCTCCTACGGCAAGCTGATGCCGCCGATGGTGGGAGGAATCCTCTACGAGCACGGCCACCGGCTCATCGCCGCCACCGTCGCGACGATGGTCGGCCTGCAGATCCTCGTCCTCGGCTTCGGCCGGACCGACAGGACGACGTTCCGCCTCGGCCTCGCCGCCTTCGGCGCGATCCTCGGGCAGGCGGTCCTCGGAGGGATCACCGTCCTCTTCCTCCTTCCGCCCGCCGTCTCTTCCGCGCACGCGGGGCTCGCCCAGATCGTCTTCGCTCTCACCGCGACGATCGCGCTCCGCACGTCGCGCACCTGGAGCCGCTTCACCGAGCAGGCGCCGCGCACCGCCCCGGACCCCGCCGCGCTCTCGAGGGCTTACCGCCTCGCGCTCCTGGCCGCCGGGGCGAGCTACGTGCAGATCCTCCTCGGCGCCATCGTCCGGCACACGGGCGCCGGGCTCGCCATCCCCGACTGGCCCCTCTCCTTCGGCAAGGTCGTGCCGACAGGGGCCGACTGGGCCGCGAGCGGCGTTATCGCCCACTTCGCCCATCGGACGTTCGCCTGGGTCGTCGTCGCCCTCGTCGTCGCGGCGGCCCTCGCGCTCCGGAAGCTGCGCGGCGTCCCCGCCTTCGGAACGCTCTGGGCTCTCTGGCTCGTCCTCCTCGGCGCGCAGGTCGCTCTCGGCGCGACGTCCGTCTGGACCGCGAAGGCCGTGGCGATCACCTCGGCCCACCTGGCCGTCGGAGGCCTCCTCTGGATCACGGGAGTCCTCGCGGCGGTGCTCCTCGCCCGCCTGGGAGCACTTTCGACGGCCCGCGCGTCGTCCGAGATCCCCGCGGGCGACGGAGCTCCGGCGGCCGCATGAAGCGGCACCTGTCGGACCTTCTCGAGCTGACGAAGCCGCGCATCACGGTCTTCGTCGTCCTCACCGCCTTCCTCGGCTTCGCCGCGGGCACGGACGGCCCGCTTGCGGGCCTCGACGCGGTCCTCCTCCTGCACACGCTCCTCGGCACGGCCCTCGTCGCCTCCGGCACGAGCGCCTTCAACGAGATCGCCGAGATCGACCTCGACCGGCGGATGGCACGCACCGCCACGCGGCCCCTCCCCGCGGGGCGTCTCTCCTTCGCCGAGGCGGTGGCCTTCGCCACGGTCCTCTCCGTCCTCGGCGTCGGCGAGCTCTGGTATTTCGCCAACGGCATCACCGCGTTTCTCGCGGCTCTCACGCTGACGAGCTACGTCTTCGTCTACACGCCCATGAAGACCCGCTCGCCCCTCTCCACGATCGTCGGCGCCATTCCCGGCGCCCTGCCGCCGCTCGGCGGCTACACCGCCGCCGCGGGGGCGATCGGCGCGCCCGGCCTCGCACTCTTCGCCATCCTCTTCCTCTGGCAGATGCCGCACTTCTACGCCATCGGCTGGAGGCACCGCGGGGACTACGGAGCCGCCGGCTTCCGGATCCTCTCGACCGTCGACCCCACGGGGCGCAGCTCCGCGCGCCACGCCCTCGCGTTCGGCCTGCTGCTCGTCCCCGTCAGCGTCCTGCCGACGTTCCTCGGGACCGCGGGCCTCGTCTACGCCGCCGGAGCCCTCCTCCTCTCGGCCTGGTTCGCGGGCACCGCCGTCCGCTTCTTCCGCGAGACGACCGACGCGGCCGCGAAGTCGATGTTCCTCGCCTCCATCGCCTGGCTCCCGGCGATCGTCGTCCTCCTCCTCGCCGACCGCGTCACGGGCGGATGAGCGCTCTTCCCCTCGTCTCTGTCGAGGGGCTGAGCCGAACGTACGGCGACCGCCTCGCCCTCGACCGCGTCTCCTTCGACGTCGCGCCGGGCGAGCTCTTCGCCCTCCTCGGACCGAACGGCGGCGGCAAGACCACCCTCTTCAAGCTCCTCGCGACGCTGATCCCCCCGTCCGGGGGGACGTTCCGCGTCGACGGCCTCTCGCCCGACGGCTCCCTGCGCGAGCTGCGCCGCCGGCTCGGCGTCGTCTTCCAGTCGCCGAGCCTGGACCGCAAGCTGACCGTCCAGGAGAACCTCCTCGTCCACGGGGCGATCCTCGGCCTCGGCGGGCGCGCGCTCGGCACCCGTGCCGGCGAGCTCCTCGCGCGGATGGGCGTCGGCGACCGCGCGAAGGACCTCGTCGAGACCCTCTCCGGGGGCCTCGCGCGCCGCGTCGAGATCGCCAAGGCGCTCCTCGGCGCCCCGAAGGTCCTCCTCCTCGACGAGCCCTCCACCGGCCTCGACCCGCTCGCGCGGCGCAGCCTGCGCGCTCTCCTCGCCGAGCTCGCCCGAGGCGGCACCACCGTCCTCCTCACGACGCACCTCTTCGACGAGGCCGAGGAGGCGGGGCGCATCGGCATCCTCGACCGCGGCCGCCTCGTCGCCCTCGGCGCCCCTTCCGACCTGAAGCGCGAGGTCGGCGGCGACGTCCTCGTCCTCGCGACCGACTCGGACGAGGAGGCCGCGGCCCTCGCGACCGAAGTGAGCGCCTCCCTCGGGCCGGACCTCGCGCCGAAGCCGGGCCGCGTCGCCGCCGTCGGCGCGACGGTGCGCGTCGAGCGCCCCGACGGCCCCGCGCTCGTCCCCGTCCTGGCGGCCGCATTCCCCGGGCGCTTCCGCTCCCTCACGCTCGGCGCCCCGTCCCTCGAGGACGTCTTCGTCGACCGGACCGGCCACCCCTTCGAGGAGGCCGGGGCCGTCGACGGGAATGACGGGAGGGTCGCGTGAGGGCCGCACGCGCACTGGCCTGGCGAGAGGTCGTCCGCTTCCTCCGCCAGCCGAGCCGCATCGTCGGGGCCTTCGCGCCGCCGCTCGTGGCCTGGCTCCTCCTCGGCGCCGGCTTCGGCTCCTCGTTCCGCGTCCCGGGCGGGGGCGGCGCGAGCTACGTCGCGTACTTCTTTCCCGGCACCGTCGTCCTCGTCGTCCTCTTCGCGGCGATCTTCTCGACGATCTCCGTCATCGAGGACCGGCGCGAGGGGTTCCTGCAGGCCGTCGTCGTCTCGCCGGTCTCCCCGCTCGCCGTCGCGGCCGGGAAGATCGCGGGCGGCACGCTCCTCGCCCTCGCGCAGGGAGGCGTGCTTCTCCTCCTGGCGCCCGTCCTCGGATACACGCCGTCGGTGGCGGCGCTCGTTCCGGCCCTTCTCGTCCTCGCGTTCGTGGCGCTCGCGCTCACGGGCCTCGGCCTCGCCATCGCCTGGATGCTCGAGTCGACCCAGGGCTTCCACGCGATCATGAATCTCTTCCTGATCCCGATGTGGTTCCTGTCGGGCTCGTTCTTCCCCGCCGAGGGGGCTCCCACCTGGCTGCGGGCCGCGATGGCCGTCAATCCCCTCACCTACGGCGTCGCCGCCCTCCGCCACGCCCTCGACCCCGGGGCGTCCGGCCTCCCGTCGTCCGGCCTCTCCGTCGCCGTCACGTTCGCCTTCGCCCTCGGCGCCGTCCTCGTCGCCGCCGCCGTCATCAACCGGTATCCTGCCGGTCCCGACCGCGCCGCGCTCCGCACCCGGAGGAAGAAGCCGTGAAGTCCGATGCCGCCGCTGGGCGGGTCTCCCCCGCCGTCGCCACCGTCCTCGTCGTCCTTCTCCTCGCCGTGGTCGCGGCGGGCCTCTGGCTCGTGATGAGCCGCCCCTCGGGCGGCCCCGACCTTCCCCGCCTCGGCGCGGCGCCCGAGTTCACTCTCGTCTCCGAGCAGGGCAAGACGGTGACGCGCGCCGACCTCGCAGGAAAGGTCTGGATCGCCGACTTCATCTTCACGCGGTGCGGCGGCAGCTGCCCGATCCTCTCCTCGCGAATGGCCGCGCTCGCCGAGCGGACGGCCGCGGTGCCCGCAATCCGCTTCGTCTCCTTCGGCGTCGACCCCGAGTACGACACTCCCGAGATCCTCGCCGAGTACGGACGCAAGCTCGGCGCCGACCCCGCACGCTGGACCTTCCTCCACGGCGACAGGCCCGGCATCCGCGCCCTCATCAAGGACGGCTTCAAGCTCGCCATCGAGGACGGCGTCGCCGACAGCGTCGAGCCGATCCTCCACTCCACGCGCTTCGTCCTCGTCGACGGCGAGGGGACGATCCGCGGCTACTACGACGGCATGGAGCAGCCCCCGGTCGACCAGCTCGAGAAGGACGCCCGCGCCCTCGCGGCGGCGCTGCCGGAATGACGGTGAGCTTCACCGACCTCCCGACCGTCAACGCCATCCTGAACGGCACGGCTGCGACGCTCCTGCTCGCGGGCTTCTTCCTGATCCGCTCCGGCAGGCGCGAGGCCCACCGGCGCGCCATGACCGCGGCCTTCGCCTGCTCGGTCCTCTTCCTCGTCTCCTACCTCGTCTACCACGCCGCGGTCGGGAGCGTTCGCTTCCAGGGGACGGGCGCCGTCCGGACGGTCTATCTCTCGATCCTCCTGACGCACACGGTCCTCGCCGCCGCCGTTCCGTTCCTGGCGGTCGGCACGCTCGTCCTCGCGCGCAGGGAGCGGTTCGAGAGCCACCGCCGGCTGGCCCGCGTCACCCTCCCCATCTGGCTCTACGTCTCCGTCACCGGTGTCGTCATCTACCTCATGCTCTACCGCATGAGCTTCTGACGCGGCCTGTCCCGCCGGGCGAGAGGCCCCCGCCGCGACGGGTTCAGCGGGGCGGAACGCCCCGGGCGGGGCTCGCGGCCGCCTCGCGGACGATCCGCGTCACCGTCTCGACCCCCTCGGCGAACCAGTCGACGCGCATCCTCTCGTTCACGCCGTGGATTCCCGCCGCGTCGTAGTAGTTCACGCGAAACGGAAGCGCCCCGTATGCCTGGATCCCGCGGGAGCGGAAGACCCGGTTCTCCGAAAGCCCGGGACCGAGGACGGGAGCGACGACGGCGCCCGGGAAGCGGCTCACCAGCACGCTGCGCAGCACCGTGTAGAGCCCCGTCTCCGGCGACGCGGCCTCGCCCCTGGCCGAGAGGAGCGTCGTCACCTTCACGCCCGGGTCGTCGATCACCTTCACCGCGTCGGCCAGGAACGCCTCCGGGCTCGTCGAGGGGAGCAGGCGCACGTCCACCTCGGCCCAGGCCTTCTGCGGATGGGCGTTCACCGCGTCGCTGTCCGTGCCGAGGCGGGTCACCGACACGGTGTCGGAGAGGAGGAGCCTCTGCCACGGAGTGACCCGCCGACGCACGCCCTCGGGATCGCGCGCCACGTCGGCGGCGATGCGGCGCAGCGCCGCGGCCTGGTCGGTCAGGCGCACGCGCGCGAGCGCGGCGAGCTGCCGCTCGAGGACCGGCTCGAGGCGCACCGGCCTCGTCATCGCGGCGAGGCGCGCGGCGGCCCGGGCCACGCGCACGGCCGGACCCGACTCGTCCGCGGACGCCGCGTGCCCGCCCGCCCCACTCGCTTCGAGACGCAGCCAGAGCGCCCCCTTCTGCTGCACCTCGATGCCGAACCACCGGGCCTTGTCGACGATCGTCTCGACGTCCCCCCCCTCGCCGAGGACCTCCCCGACGCCGGCGAGCCAGGCGGGCCGCTTCTCGTACACCGCGGAGACTCCGAGCCGCCCGCCCCGCTCCTCGTCCGCCGTCGCGAGGAAGACGACGTCCCGCGAGAGGGCCTTTCCCGAGCGCTTCAGCGCCAGGAACGCCTCGAGGTGGGCGATGCCCAGCCCCTTCGTGTCGAGGACGCCACGGCCGTGGAGGAGAGTTGTCGTTGAAGACGGCCGCCGCGAACGGCGGGCGCAGCCAGCCCGCGGCGCTCGCCGGCACCACGTCGATGTGATGGTGCAGCACCAGCCCCGGAGCGCTGCCCGTCCCGCGCAGCCTCGCGTACAGGTTCGCCCGGCCGGGCTCCGGCTCGAAGATCTCCGACGCGACGCCGCCTTTCGCGAGGAGCTCCTTCAGGTAGAGCGCCCCACGGATCTCGTTGCCGGGCGGGTTCGTCGTGTCGAGGCGCAGGTAGGCGCGGAGCCTCTCGACGGCCGGGGGAAACGCGCCCGCCGCCGCCGGACCTCCCGCGGCGATCAGGCCGAGACCGGAGAGGAGGAGCAGTGCTCGGGAGCGCGACACGCCCGAAGCTTATGCGATGGCAAGATCCGCGCGTGCCGACCTGGGCCGACCTCCTCGCCGAAGGGCGTTCCCTTCTTTCCTCCCCCTCGTTCGCGCCCTACGAGGCCGAGGAGCTCCTCGCCTTCGCGGCGGGGCGGCCCCGGGCCTGGTTCCACGCCCGGCGGCGCGAGGAGGCGGACGCCGGGGACGCGGCGCGCTTCCTCGCCCTCGCCACGCGCCGCGCCTCGGGAGAGCCGCTCCAGTACCTCCTGGGCGAGTGGGAGTTTCTCGGACGCACGTTCCGCGTCGACCCGCGCGCCCTCATTCCCCGCGGCGAGACCGAGGCCATCGTCGAGATGGCCCGCGCCGCCGCGCCCGCGGCCCGTGCGATCCTCGACGCCGGCACCGGGAGCGGCATCCTCGCGGTCTCCCTCGCCCTCGAGAGGCCCGAAGCGCACGTCGTCGCCGTCGACCGCTCCGAGGCCGCGCTCGCGCTCGCGCGGACGAACGCCCGCCTCCACGGCGTCTCCCGGCGCGTCTCCTTCGTCGCCTCCGACTGGCTCTCGGGCCTGGCGCCGCAGCCCCTCTTCGACCTCGCCGTCGCGAACCCCCCCTACGTCCCGCGCCTCGACGCGCCGCACATCGACAGGACCGTCTCCGACCACGAGCCGCATCTCGCCCTCTTCGGCGGCGACGACGGCCTCGACGCCGTCCGCGTCCTCCTCCGGGAGCTCCCCGAGAGGCTCCGGCCCGGAGCGCCGTTCCTCTTCGAGATCGGCTACGGGCAGGCCAGCGAGGTGAGCGGACTCGTCGAGGCGTCGCCCCTCTTCTCGCTCGAGGACGTCCGCCTCGACCCGGCCGGGATCCCGCGTACGGTCGTCGCCCGGCGGCGATAGCAGGGCGCCGACGGACCCCGTTCCGTCGCCGACCCCGTACTAAACTCCGCCCGCTTTGGACGCCTTCCTCGTCTCCGGCCCCTGCCGCATCTCCGGCGAGCTCGCCGTCTCCGGCGCCAAGAACGCCGCGCTTCCGGCCGTCGCCGCCGCCCTCCTCTCCGAACGCCCCGTCTCGCTCGACCGCCTCCCCGCCGTCGCCGACATCCGGACGATGAAGAAGCTCCTCTCCGGCATGGGCGTCATCGTGTCGGGCGAGGCGCCGGGGACCGTCACGCTCGACGCTTCCCGCATCGTCTCCACCGAGGCGCCCTACGACCTCGTCCGGACGATGCGCGCCTCCATCCTCGTCCTCGGCCCTCTCCTCGCCCGGTTCGGCGAGGCGCGTGTCTCGCTTCCGGGCGGGTGCGCCATCGGCGTCCGCCCCGTCGACCTCCACATCATGGCGTTCGAGGCCATGGGGGCGCGCATCGCCGTCGAGAAGGGGTACATCCACGCGCACGTCTCCCGCGTCGGCCCCGGGCGCGGGCGGCTCACCGGCGCCACGGTCCGCTTTCCGCAGGTCACCGTCACCGGCACCGAGAACGTGATGCTGGCGGCGACCCTCGCCCGTGGCGTCACGACGATCGAGAACGCCGCCCGCGAGCCCGAGGTCGTCGACCTCGCGACGCTCCTCGTCTCGATGGGGGCACGCATCTCGGGTGCCGGCACGGCGACGGTCGTCGTCGAAGGGCTCGAGGCTCTCCCCGGCTCGCTCGGTTCCGCACGCCGTCCTGGCAGACCGGATCGAGGCGGGGACCTACGCCACCGCCGCCGCGATCACAGGGGGCGACGTCACGCTCCGCGGCGCCCGCGAGGAGGATCTGCCCGCCTTCGTCGCGGCCCTTCGCGCCGCCGGCGCCGACGTCTCCGCCGGCGAATCGGGCCTTCGCGTCTCGCAGAGCGGCCCGCTCCGCCCCGTCGACGTCGAGACCGCCCCGCACCCCGGTTACCCGACCGACCTGCAGGCCCAGTGGATGGCGCTGATGACGCAAGCCGAGGGGCACCTCGCGCGTCGTGGAGACGATCTTCGAGAATCGCTTCCTCCACGCCGCCGAGCTCGTCAGGCTCGGCGCCAGCGTCCGTGTCGAGGGGCACACCGCCTGGGTCACGGGCCCGGCGCGCCTCGAGGGGGCCACCGTCACCGCGTCCGACCTGCGCGCCTCGGCGGCGCTCGTCCTCGCCGCCCTCGTCGCCGAGGGAGAGACCCTCGTGAGGCGCATCTACCACCTCGACCGGGGCTACGCGGCGATGGAGGAGAAGCTCTCCTCGCTCGGCGCCCGCGTCGCGCGCGTCGCGGGGTGAGCGGCATGCGGCGCGGGGTTTCGTGCGCGGCGCTCGCCGCCGCCGCGCTCCTCGCGCTCGCGCCGGCGGCCGCGCAGACGTCCGCGGCCGTTGCCCGCCCCGCCGCCTCCACACCGGCGCCGGCGCCAGCCCCCGCGCCGCGCGTCACGGCCGAGGTGCTCCGGTCCCTCGAGCGCGACGCCGCCGAGGCGGCCCGCGCCGAAGACTGGCCAGACGTCCTCGCCCACCTCGGACAGCTCTACCGCCTCGCCCCCGCGCGCTACGCCGACGGCCGCTTCGACTTCCTCGCGGCGCGCGCCCTCGCGGGCCTCGGCCGCCTCGACGAGGCGCTCGTGAGGTTCGAGCGCTACGTGGCGACGGGCGACCTCTTCGACGTCCCGGCGCGCCTCGCCGCCGCGCGATTCCGTTTCCAGAAGGAGACGGCCTCGGCGCCCTCGAGCTCCTCTTCCCGCTTCTCCAACGAAAGGAGGGGGCCGTCGCCCGACGCGCCCTGCGCACCGCCCTCGACGCCCTCGAGACCCGCTTCGACCCGGTCGCCCTTTCGCGACTCGTGGCCGCGCAGCCGCAGACGCCGGCCCGCGAGCGGCGCCGTCTCCAGGCGCTCCGGGCCGAAGGGCTCGAGCGCGAAGGGGCCGCCGCGGAGGCCACGGCGCTGCGCCTCTCCCTCCTCGCCGAAGGTCGGCGCGACGACGCCGCGGCGACGCTTCTCGCCCGGGAGCTCAAGGGAAGGGAGCCGAAGGACCTTCCCGACGCCGTCCTGCGCCTCCTCGTCGACACGGCGCGCTCCCAGCGCGACCTCGAGCTCGCCGAGCGGCTCGCTGCCGAGCGCGAGCGGCGCGCCCTCGCCGGTCGCGACGCCGCCGAGACCGCGACCGCCCGCTTCGAGCTCGCCCGCCTGCGCGGCTCCCGCGGCCGATTCGCCGAGGCCGCAAAGGGGCACGAGACGCTCCTCGCCGCGCTGCCGAAGACGTTCTGCGCCCCGCGCGACAAGAAGGACGACGGCTACGGACGGCCTCCTTCGCCGGCCGCGTCCGATTCAACCTCGGTGCAATGAAGGAGAAGCTCGGGGACCTGGACGGCGCCGTCGCCGAGTTCCGCCGCGTCGAGCTCGGCCTGGCCGGGCCCGCCGGCCTCGCCGTTCTCCAGCGGGCGCGCCTCGAGATCCGGCGCGGCCAGCTCGACCGCGCCGAGGAGCTCCTTCTCCGGCCGAAGATCGCGGCGGAGGCCGGCCGTATCGAAGCGCTCCTCCTCCTCGTCGAGAGGCGCGCGCAGGCCGGCGACGGCGCAGGGGCCGCCCGGGCCCTGGCGCCGGTCGAGGCGCTCGCGAAGGCGCGCCGCCTCGAGGAGCCCTGGGCTTCGGAGATCGCCTTCTGGAGGGGCCTCGTCGCTCACACGCGGCGGCTCCCCGAGGCCGCGCTCGCCAGCTGGGCGTCGGTCCTCGCGTCGGTCCCGGGCTCTTTCGCCGCCGAGCAGGCCGCCGCCCGCATCGCCACGCTCCCCGCCGGCGTCCGCGAGAAGTTCGTGAAATCCTCGCGCAGCGAGGGCGAGAAGCTCCTCTCGTCGGGGAACTCCCGCGCGGCCCGCGAGCGCCTCCTCCCCGCGGCGATGCTCGGCGACGCCGCCGCCCTCGCGTCCCTCAGGCTCGCCTACTCGCGCCTTCCTGGCTACGCGGAGATCCTCCTCGCCCCCGAGCTCCCCGGACGAGACTCTTCCAGACCTCTGCGGCGACGCCGCCGCCTGCCGGCTCCAGCTCGGCCTCGCCCAGGACGCCGAGCCGATCGTCCGCGACGCGCGCCGGCTCGACACCCTCCTCGGCTGCCTCGTCGCCGCGCGTCTCGCCGAGGACGCCGACGCGGGCCCCGCGGCGCTCGAGGCCGCCGACGCCCTCTCCCGAAAAGTCCTGCGCGACTTTCTCTCGACCTCGCCCCGCGCACCGTCCGCCGCGGCCTCGCCCCCCGCCCCTTCGACCGTCTGGTCGCGCAGACGGCGGCCGAGCTGGGCGTCCCGAGGGATCTCCTCTACGCCGTCATGCGCCAGGAGAGCCGGTTCGACCGCGAGGCGGCCTCTCCCGCGGCCGCGCGCGGCCTCATGCAGCTCACTCTCCCCGCCGCGGGCGAGGCGGCGCGCGAGCTGAACGAGGAGCCCCCCGCCTACGCCGAGCTCTACGACCCGGCGCGTTCGATCCGCCTCGGGGCGCAGACGCTCCGCTCGCTTCTCGACCGCTTCGGCAACGATGCCGCTCTCGCCGCCTCTGGCTACAACGCCGGCGCCGGCCAGACCGTCCTCTGGAGCGGCGGGAGCGACCGGCCGGCCGAGGCGCTCCTGGCGGCGATCAGCTACACCGAGACACGCACCTACGTGCGGCGCGTCCTGGCGAACCGCCGGGCCTACCGGCTCGCGCTGCCCGCCGAGGAGTCGATCGGCGGACGGCGGTAGACGAGGACCCGCGTCTTCGCGCGGAGCCCCTCCGTCCACTTCTCCACCTCCTCGTTGAGGAGGCGTTCGCGCTGGAGCTCGCGGACCTGGTCCTGCACCTCGGCGAACGGAGGGAGCGTCTCCACGCCCTGCGCGGCGGCCTCCGTCCGGAACGGCCCGTCGTAGAAGGCCCGCATCCCTCGTCCGTCACCTTCACCGTCGGCAGGAGCCTCGCGGGCGTAGCTCTCGAGGGCCATGCCGCGCCGGATCCAGTCGCGCACCTCGTCGCGGCTCGTTCGCGCCCTCTCCAGCACGCGGTCGAACGGCTCGCCCGCCCCCGCCTCGTAGCGGGCCGCCACCACGTCGAGCTTCGCGTTCACCTCCGCCGGGTCGGGCTCGAGGCCCGTGAGGAGGCGCAGCTCCTTCTCGCGCAGCAGCTCGACGACCCGCAGGTCCAGAAGCCGGTCGCGGTAGGCGAGCTCGGCCTCCCCTTCCCGCCGCGGCAGGAACCCGATCGCCGCGAGCCGCGAGATCTCCCCCTCCAGGACGACCTCGTGCCGACGACCGCCGCGATCCGGTCGAGCGTCACCGCCGGCCCGGTCGTCGGCGGCGGAGGATTCTCTGCCGCGGCGGCCCCGCCCGAAACGAGAGCGAGCAGAAGGGCGGCGGCGAAGATCCCCATCGACCCGATCGTACGACGCCCGGCCGGCGCGCGGCGGCCTTGCCCATCGGTTCCCGCTGGTAGCATCCGGGAGTGACCTCCTCCGCTGGCGCCCCCGGGCGCCTCCTCGTCGTCGCCACTCCCATCGGCAACCTCGAAGACCTCTCCCCGGGCTCTCGCGGCCCTGCGCGACGCGAGCCTCGTCCTCTGCGGAGACACCCGCCGCACCGGCAACCTCTTCGCCAGGTACGGCGTCACGACGCCGCGGGTCTCCTGCCACGAGCACAACGAGTTCCGCCGGATTCCCGAGATGCTCGAACGCCTCGCGGCGGGCGAGACGCTCGCGCTCGTCTCCGACGCCGGCACGCCGGGCGTCTCCGACCCGGGACGCCTCTCGCCGCGGGCCGTCGCCGGAGCTGGTACCGCGTCGAGCCGATCGCGGGGCCCTCGGCCGTCGCCGCGATCCTCTCCGTCTCGGGCTTTCCCGCGATTCCTTTTTCCCTCTCGGTTTCCGCCCCCGCGCCACGGCGAGCGATCCGCTGGTACGCGCGCTTCGCCGCGCGATGAGACCCGCATCTCTTTCGAGTCCCCCTTCCGCATCGTGGCCTCCCTCGAGGAGATGGGCCGCGCCTGGGGCGATCCGCAGGTCTGCCTCGGGCGCGAGCTGACCAAGCTCCACGAGGAGATCCTGCGCGGCACCGCGTCCGCAGTTGCGGCGATCCTCGCGAAGCGCCCCGGGATCAAGGGCGAGATCGCCGTGGCCGCCGCGCCGTCGCCGCAGCGGTGCCCACCGGCCCGTCGGAGCTGCCGGAGGGCGGTCCCGACGGGGAGCCCCTCGACGACGACTCCGCCACCGGCGAATGAGCCAGCCCGCCGTCCGCGTCCGCGACCTCGTCAAGACGTTCGAGGTCACACGGAAGTCGCCCGCCTTTCGCTTAAGGCGCTCAAGGGGCTCTTCCGCGCGGAGACGACCTCACCGCCGTCGACCGCGTCTCCTTCGACCGACCGCGGCGAGATGGTCGGCTAAATCGGCCCGAACTGCGCGGGAAAGTCGACGACCATCAAGATGCTCACTGAATCCTGACGCCGACGTCCGGCGAGGTCTCCGCCCTCGGCTACGTCCTCGGCGCGACCGCCGTGCCTACACGAAGTCGATCGGCGTCGTTCGGCCAGCGGACCCAGCTCTGGGGACATCGCGGTCGTCGAGAGCTTCCGGCTCCTGCGCGAGATCTACGGCGTTCTGAGGCCGACTACGCCAGGAGGATGAAGGTCTTCGACGACCTCTCGACGTCGGGCGCCTCCTCCCGCAGCCGGTCCGCAAGCTCTCCTCGGCGAGCGGATGCGCTGCGACCTCGCCGCCTCGCTCCTCCACGAGCCGACGCTCCTCTTCCTCGACGAGCCGACCATCGGCCTCGACGTCGTCGCCAAGGCCAACGTCCGATCGTTCCTCAAGGAAGCGAACAAGCGCCTCGCCACGACCGTCATCCTCACCACGCACGACCTCGACGACATCGAGGAGCTGTGGGAGCGCGTCGTCCCCATCGACCACGGGCAGGTCCTCTGGGACGGCAGCCTGCGAGGCCTGCGCGACCGGCACCTCCTCGAGGCGCGCATCCGCTTCGACTTGAACCTGATCCCGCGGGCGACTCCGGCCGAGCTCGCTGTCGGCCTGTGAGGCGCGCGGCGCGCGTCTCGCAGGGCCGGTACCAGATCGTCGTCGACAAGCGCGAGGTCTCCACCGCCGACGTCCTCCGGGGGGTCGTCCGCGACCTCCCCGTCCTCGACCTCGCAGTCGGCGAGCCCGACATCGAAGAGGTCGTCGCCCGCATCTACCGCGAGAACGCCGCACTCCGCAAGCCCGCTGAGGACGCTCCTGGCCGAGGGCGGCGCTCCCGGCGTCGTCGCCCATCGCGGCGTCCGCCGGGGCTGAGGCGGCGGACAGAGAGATGTCCGAGACGACCGCCCTCGCCTTCGCGCGGCCCGCCTTCGCCTTCGCGCGGCCCTACCTCGCCTTCGCGCGCACGCGTCGTTCCTGAACCTCCCGCCTACCGTGCGCGCTTACTTCGTCGGCATCCTGACGTACTTCTTCAACGCCAATGTCTGGTACTACATCTGGCGCGCCCTCTTCCACGAGAAGGGCGACGGCGCTACGCTCGGCGGTTTCACCTTCCCGCAGATGCTCACTTACGTCACGACGGGTGGCCCTGCGCAGCATCTACTTCAATGAGGTCGACCGCGAGATCGCGAGCCGGGTCCGCGAGGGGCGGCTCGTGATGACGCCTTACCAAGCCCGTCGACATCCGGGCCATGACCCTTCCTCGCAGGCGCTCGGCGAGAGCGCCTTCCGCCTCGTCCTCTTCACGGTCCCCATCGGCGTCCTCCCCGGCCCGGTCTACCTGGTCCTTCCGGGCTTAATGAGCCCGGCGGCCTTCTGTCTCTTCCTTCTCTCGGCTCCTTCCCGGCCTCCTCGTCGGCGCCATCAACTTCTGCGTCGGCCTCGTCGCCATCCGCACCACGTCG
>JADJZB010000032.1 GCA_016719485.1 Holophagales bacterium | reverse complement strand
GGGGACGTTCCCGCGTCGACGGCCTCGCCCGACGGCTCCCTGCGCGAGCTGCGCCGCCGACGCTGGGCGTCTTCCAGTCGCCGACCTGGACCGCAAGCTGACCGTCCAGGAGAACCTCCTCGTCCCGGGGCGATCCTCGGCCTCGGCGGCCGCACGCTCGGCACCGTAGCCGGCGAGGAAGCTCCTCGCGCGGATAAGGCGTCGGCGACCGCGCGAAGGACCTCGTCGGACCTCTCCAAGGGCCTCGCGCGCCGCGTCGAGATCGCCAAGGCGCTCCTGGGCGCCCCGGAAGGTCGTCCTCCTCGACGAGCCCTCCACCGGCCTCGACCGCTCGCGCAGCGCAGCCTGCGCGCTCTCCTCGCCGAGCGGCCTGAGGCGGCACCCACCATCCTCCTCGACGCACCTCTTCGACGAAAGCCGAGGGGGGGCGCTGGCATCGTCGACCGCGGCCGCCTCGTCGCCCTCGGCGCCCCTACCTGAAGCGCGGGTCGGCGACGCTCTCGTCCTCGCCGGTCTCGGACGAGGATGCCGCGTCCTCACCCGACCGAAGTGAGCGCCTCCCTCGGCCGGAACTCGCGCAGAAGCCGGGCCGCAGTCGCCGCCGTCGGCGCGACGGTGCGCGTCGAGGCCCCGACGGCCCGCGCTCGTCCCCGTCCTGGCGGCCGCATTCCCGGGCTTCCCCTCCTTACGCTCGGCGCCCGTCCCTCGAGGACGTCTTCGTCGACCGGACCGGTCACCCGTTCGAGGAGGCCGGGGCCCGTCGACGAGGGACGACGGGAGGGTCGCGTGAGGGCCGCACCGCGCACTGGCCTGGCGAGAGGTCGTCCGCTTCCTCCGGGCCAGCGCCGAGTCCGCATCGTCGGGGCCTTCGCGCCGCCCTCGTGGCCTGGCTCCTCCTCGGCGCCGGCTTCAGCTCCTCGTTCCCAGGTCCGCGGGCAGGAGCGACGCAGCCTTCCGTGGCGTGCGGGATTTCTTTCCCGGCACCGTCGTCCCGTCGTCCTCTTCGGCGGCGATCTTCGACGATCTCCGTCATCGAGGACCGGCGCGAGGGCCCTCCAGGCCGTCGTCGTCTCTCCGGTCTCCTCCGCTCGCCGTCGCGGCCGGGAAGATCCAGGCAGCGGCACGCTCCTCGCCCTCGGCGCGCGGGGGAGGCGTGGCTTCTCCTGCTGGCGCCCGTCCTCGGGTACACGCCGTCGGCGCAGGCGCTCGTTCCCGGCGCTCTCGTCCTCGCGTTCGTGGCGCTCGCGCTCACGGGCCTCGGCCTCGCCATCGCCTGGATGCTCGAGTCGACCCAGGGCTTCCACGCGATCAAGGGAATCTCTTCCTGATCCCGATGTGGTTCCTGTCGGCTCGTTCTTCCCTGCCGAGGGGGGGCCCACCTGGCTGCGGGCCGCGATGGCGTCAATCACCTGACGGCGTTGCCGCCCTCCCGCCACGCCTCGACCCCGACGCGGCCGGCCTCCGTCGTCCGGCCTCTCCGTCGCCGTCACGTTCGCCTTCGCCCTCGGCGCCGTCCCTCGTCGCCGCCGCCATCATCAACCGGTATCCTGCCGGTCCCGACCGCGCCGCGCTCCGCACCGGAGGAAAGCCGTGAAGTCCGATGCCGCCGCTGGGCGGTCTCCCCCGCCGTCGCGCACTTCCTCGTCGTCCTTCTCCTCGCCGTGGTCGCGGCGGGCCTCTGGCTCGTGATGAGCCGCCCTCGGCGGCCCCGACCTTCCGCCTCGGCGCGGCGCCCGGTTCACTCGCCTCCGAGCAGGGCAAGACGGTGACCCGCGCCGACCTCGCAGGAAAGGTCTGGATCGCCGACTTCATCTTCACGCGGTGCGAGCTGCCTGATCCTCTCCTCGCGAATGGCCGCGCTCGCCGAGCGGACAGTCGCAGTGCCCGCAATCCGCTTCGTCTCCTTCGGCGTCGACCCCGAGTACGACACTCGGAGATCCTCGCCGAGTACGGACGCAAGCTCGGCGCCGACCCCGCACGCTGGACCTTCCGCCCCACGGCGAGCGGCCCGTCATCCGCGCCCTCATCAGGGACGGCTTCAAGCTCGCCATCGAGGACGGCGTCGCCGACAGCGTCGAGCCGATCCTCCACTCCACGCGCTTCGTCCTCGTCGACGGGAGGGGACGATCCGCGGCTACTACGACGGCATGGAGCAGCCCCGTCGACCAGCTCGAGAAGGACGTCTGCGCCCTCGCGGCGCGCTGCCGGATGAGGGTGGGCTTCGCCGACTCCCGACCGTCAACGCGATCCTGAACGGCACGGCTGCGACGCTCCTGCTCGCGGGCTTCTTCCTGATCCGCTCCGGCAGCGCGCCAGGCCCACCGGCGCGCGATGACCCTCGCGTTCGCCTGCTCGGTCCTCTTCTCGTCTCCTACCTCGTCTACCACGCCCCGGTCGGAAGCGTTCGCTTCCAGGGGACGGGCGCCGTCCGGACGCTCTATCTCTCGATCCTCCTGACGCACACGGTCCTCGCCGCCGCCGTTCCGTTCCTGGCGGTCGGCCGCTCGTCCTCGCGCGCAGGGGAGCGGTTCGGAGAGCCACCGCCGGCTCGCCGGGCGTCACCCTCCCCATCTGGCTCTACGTCCCGTCACCGGTGTCGTCATCTACCTCATGCTCTACCGCATGGGCTTCTGACGCCCTGTCCGCCGGGGCGAGCCCCCGCCGCGACGGGTTCAGCGGGGCGGAACGCCCGCGGGCTCGCGGCCGCCTCGCGACGATCCCGTCCCGTCTCGACCCCCTCGGCGAACCAGTCGACGCGCATCCTCTCGTTCACGCCGTGGATTCCCGCCGTCGTAGTAGTTCACGCGGAACGGAAGCGCCCCATATGCCTGGATGCCGCGGAAGACCCTGGTTCTCCGAAAGCCCGGGACCGAGGACGGGAGCGACGACGGCGCCCGGGACGGCCGCCAGCACGCTGCGCAGCACCTGTAGAGCCCCGTCTCCGGCGACGCGGCCTCGCCCGTGGCCGAGAGGAGCGTCGTCACCTTCACGCCCGGGTCGTCGATCACCTTCACCGCGTCGGCCAGGAACGCCTCCGGGCTCGTCGAGGGGAGCAGGCGCACGTCCACCTCGGCCCAGGCCTTCTGCGGATGGGCGGCGTTCACCGCGTCGCTGTCCGTGCCGAGGCGGGTCACCGACAGCGGTGTCGGAGAGGAGGAGCCTCTGCCACGGCGTGACCCGCCGGCGCACTCCCTCAGGGGTCGCGTGCCACGTCGGCGGCGATGCGGCGGAGCGCCGCGGCCTGGTCCGGTCAGGGCGCACGCGCGCGAGCGCGGCGGAGCTGCCGCTCGAGGACCGGCTCGAGGCGCGCACCGGCCTCGTCATCGCGGCGAGTCGCGCGGCGGCCCCGGCCACGCGCGCGGCCGGTCCCCGACGCGTCCGCGGACGCCGCGTGCCCGCCCCCGCCCGCTTCGAGACGCAGCCAGAGCGCCCCCTTCTGCTGCACCTCGATGCCGAACCACCGGCCTTGTCGACGATCGTCTCGACGTCCTCCCCTCGCCGAGGACCTCCCCGACGCCGGCGAGCCAGGCAGGCCGCTTCTCGTACACCGCGGAGACTCCGAGCCGCCCGCCCCGCTCCTCGTCCGCCGTCGCGAGGAAGACGACGTCCCGCGCGGGTGCCCTTCCGGATCGCTTCAGCGCGAGGAAGGCCTCGAGCTGGGCGATGCCGAGCCCCTTCGTGTCGAGGACGCCACGGCCGTGGAGGACGAGATCGTTGAAGACGACCGCCGCGAACGGCGGGCGCAGCCAGCCCGCGGCGCTCGCCGGCACCACGTCGATGTGATGGTGCAGCACCAGCCCCGGCGCGCTGCCCGTCCCGCGCAGCCTCGCGTACAGGTTCGCCCGGCCGGGCTCCGGCTCGAAGATCTCCGACGCGACGCCACCTCTCGCGAGGAGCTCCTTCAGGTAGAGCGCACCACGGATCTCGTTGCCGGGCGGGTTCGACGTGTCGAGGCGCACGTAGGCGCGGAGCCTCTCGACGGCCGGGGGAAACGCGCCTGCCGCGGCCGGACCCCCCGCGGCGATCAGGCCGAGACCGGAGAGGAGGAGCAGTGCTCGGGAGCGCGACACGCCCGAAGCTTATGCGATGGCAAGATCCGCGCGTGCCGACCTGGGCCGACCTCCTCGCCGAAGGGCGTTCCCTTCTTTCCTCCCCCTCGTTCGCGCCCTACGAGGCCGAGGAGCTCCTCGCCTTCGCGGCGGGGCGGCCCCGGCCTGGTTCCACGCCCGGCGGCGCGAGGAGGCGGACGCCGAGGACGCGGCGCGCTTCCTCGCCCTCGCCAAGCGCCGCGCCTCTGGAGAGCCGCTCCAGTACCTCCTGGGCGAGTGGGAGTTTCTCGGACGCACGTTCCGCGTCGACCCGCGCGCCCTCATTCCGCGCGGCGAGACCGAGGCCATCGTCGAGATGGCCCGCGCCGCCGCACCGTCGGCCCGCGCGATCCTCGACGCCGGCACAGGGAGCGGCATCCTCGCGGTGTCGATCGCCCTCGAAAGGCCAGGGGCGCGCGTCGTCGCCGTCGACCGCTCCGAGGCCGCGCTCGCCCTCGCGCGGGCGAACGCCCGCCTCCACGGCGTCTCCGGCGCGTCTCCTTCGTCGCCTCCGACTGGCTCTCGGGCCTTGCGCCACGCCCCTCGTTCGATCTCGCCGTCGCCAACCCCCCCTACGTTCCGCGCCTCGACGCGCCGCACATCGACAGGACCGTCTCCGACCACGAGCCGCACCTCGCCCTCTTCGGCGGCGACGACGGCCTCGACGCCGTCCGCGTCCTCCTCCGGGAGCTCCCCGAGAGGCTCCAGCCCGGAGCGCCGTTCCTCTTCGAGATCGGCTACGGGCAGGCCAGCGAGGTGAGCGGACTCGTCGAGGCGTCGCCCCTCTTCTCGCTCGAGGACGTGCGCCTCGACCCGGCCGGAATCCCGCGTACGGTCGTCGCCCGGCGGCGATAGCAGGGCGCCGACGGACCCCGTTCCGTCGCCGAGCCCGTACTAAACTCCGCCCGCTTTGGACGCCTTCCTCGTCTCCGGCCCCTGCCGCATCTCCGGCGAGCTCGCCGTCTCCGGCGCCAAGAACGCCGCGCTGCCCGACCTCGCCGCCGCCCTTCTCTGCGAGCGGCCCGTCTCCCTCGATCGCCTCCCCGCCGTCGCCGACATCCGGACGATGAAGAAGCTCCTCTCCGGCATGGGCGTCGCGGTGTCGGGCGAGGCGCCGGGGACCGTCACGCTCGACGCCTCCCGCATCGTCTCCACCGAGGCGCCGTACGACCTCGTCCGGACGATGCGCGCCTCCATCCTCGTCCTCGGCCCGCTCCTCGCCCGCTTCGGCGAAGCGCGCGTCTCGCTCCCGGGCGGCTGCGCCATCGGCGTCCGCCCGGTCGACCTCCACATCATGGCGTTCGAGGCGATGGGCGCGCGCATCGCGGTCGAGAAGGGATACATCCACGCGCACGTCTCGCGCGTCGGCCCCGGGCGCGGGCGGCTCACCGGTGCCACGGTCCGCTTTCCGCAGGTCACCGTCACCGGCACCGAGAACGTGATGCTGGCGGCGACCCTCGCCCGTGGCGTCACGACGATCGAGAACGCCGCCCGCGAGCCCGAGGTCGTCGACCTCGCGACGCTCCCTCGTCTCGATGGGGGCGCGCATCTCGGGTGCCGGCACGGCGACGGTCGTCGTCGAAGGGCTCGAGGCTCTCCCCGGCTCTCGTCCCGCACGCCGTCCTGGCAGACCGGATCGAGGCGGGGACCTACGCCACCGCCGCCGCGATCACAGGGGGCGACGTCACGCTCCGAGGCGCCCGCGAGGAGGATCTGCCCGCCTTCGTCGCGGCCCTTCGCGCCGCCGGCGCCGACGTCTCCGCCGGCGAATCGGGCCTTCGCGTCTCGCGCAGCGGCCCGCTCCGCCCCGTCGACGTCGAGACCGCCCCGCACCCCGGTTACCCGACCGACCTGCAGGCCCAGTGGATGGCGCTGATGACGCAGGCCGAGGGCACCTCGCGCGTCGTGGAGACGATCTTCGAGAATCGCTTCCTCCACGCCGCCGAGCTCGTCAGGCTCGGCGCCAGCGTCCGCGTCGAAGGGCACACCGCCTTCGTCACGGGCCCGACGCGCCTCGAGGGGGCCACCGTCACCGCGTCCGACCTGCGCGCCTCGGCGGCGCTCGTCCTCGCCGCGCTCGTCGCCGAGGGAGAGACCCTCGTGAGGCGCATCTACCACCTCGACCGGGGCTACGCGGCGATGGAGGAGAAGCTCTCCTCGCTCGGCGCCCGCGTCGCGCGCGTCCCGGGGTGAGCGGCATGCGGCGCGGGGTTTCGTGTGCGGCGCTCGCCGCCGCCGCGCTCCTCGCGCTCGCGCCGGCGGCCGCGCAGACGTCCGCGGCCGTTCCCCCGCCGCCTCCACACCGCCGGCGCCGCCCCCGCGCCGCGCGTCACGGCCGAGGCGCTCCGATCCCTCGAGCGCGAAGCGGCCGAGGCCGCTCGAGCCGAGGACTGGCCCGACGTCCTCGCGCACCTCTCACAGCTCTACCGCCTCTCCCCCGCCCGCTACGCCGACGGCCGCTTCGACTTCCTCACGGCGCGCGCCCTCGCCGGGCTCGGCCGACTCGACGAGGCCATCGTGCGGTTCGAGCGCTACGTCGCGACGGGAGACATCTTCGACGTCCCGGCGCGCCTGGCCGCCGCGCGATTCCGTTTCCAGAAGGGAGACGGCCTCGGCGCCCTCGAGCTCCTCTTCCCGCTCCTCCAGCGGAAGGAGGGGGCCGTCGCCCGGCGCGCCCTGCGCACCGCCCTCGACGCCCTCGAGACCCGCTTCGACCCGGTCGCCCTTTCGCGACTCGTGGCCGCGCAGCCGCAGACGCCGGCCCGCGAGCGCCGCCGTCTCCAGGCGCTCCGGGCCGAAGGGCTCGAGCGCGAAGGGGCCGCCGCGGAGGCCACGGCGCTGCGCCTCTCCCTCCTCGCCGAAGGGCGGCGCGACGACGCCGCGGCGACGCTCCTCGCCCGGGAGCTCAAGGGAAGGGAGCCGAAGGACCTTCCCGACGCCGTCCTGCGCCTCCTCGTCGACACGGCGCGTTCCCAGCGCGACCTCGAGCTCGCCGAGCGGCTCGCTGCCGAGCGCGAGCGGCGCGCCCTCGCCGGTCGCGACGCCGCCGAGACCGCGACCGCCCGCTTCGAGCTCGCCCGCCTGCGCGGCTCCCGCGGCCGATTCGCCGAGGCCGCGAAGGGGCACGAGACGCTCCTCGCCGCGCTGCCGAAGACGTTCCGCGCCCCGCGCGACAAGAAGGACGACGGCTACGGGACGGCCTCCTTCGCCGGCCGCGTCCGCTTCAACCTCGGCGCGATGAAGGAGAAGCTCGGCGACCTCGACGGCGCCGTCGCCGAGTTCCGCCGCGTCGAGGACGGCAAGGCCGGGCCCGCCGGCCTCGCCGTTCTCCAGCGGGCGCGCCTCGAGATCCGGCGCGGCCAGCTCGACCGCGCCGAGGAGCTCCTCCTCCGGCCGAAGATCGCGGCGGAGGCCGGCCGTATCGAGGCGCTCCTCCTCCTCGTCGAGCGGCGCGCGCAGGCGGGCGACGGCGCAGGGGCCGCCCGGGCCCTGGCGCCGGTCGAGGCGCTCGCGAAGGCGCGCCGCCTCGAGGAGCCCTGGGCTTCGGAGATCGCCTTCTGGAGGGGCCTCGTCGCTCACACGCGGCGGCTCCCCGAGGCCGCGCTCGCCAGCTGGGCGTCGGTCCTCGCGTCGGTCCCGGGCTCTTTCGCCGCCGAGCAGGCCGCCGCCCGCATCGCCACGCTCCCCGCCGGCGTCCGCGAGAAGTTCGTGAAGGCCTCGCGCAGCGAGGGCGAGAAGCTCCTCTCGTCGGGGAACTCCCGCGCGGCCCGCGAGCGCCTCCTCCCCGCGGCGATGCTCGGCGACGCCGCCGCCCTCGCGTCCCTCAGGCTCGCCTACTCGCGCCTTCCTGGCTACGCGGAGATCCTCCTCGCCCCCGAGCTCCCCGACGAGACTCTTCCCGACCTCTGCGGCGACGCCGCCGCCTGCCGGCTCCTCCAGCTCGGCCTCGCCCAGGACGCCGAGCCGATCGTCCGCGACGCGCGCCGGCTCGACACCCTCCTCGGCTGCCTCGTCGCCGCGCGTCTCGCCGAGGACGCCGACGCGGGCCCCGCGGCGCTCGAGGCCGCCGACGCCCTCTCCCGAAAAGTCCCGCGCGACTTCCTCCTCGACCTCGCCCCGCGCACCGTCCGCCGCGGCCTCGCCCCCCGCCCCTTCGACCGTCTGGTCGCGCAGACGGCGGCCGAGCTGGGCGTCCCGAGGGACCTCCTGTACGCCGTCATGCGCCAGGAGAGCCGGTTCGACCGCGAGGCGGCCTCTCCCGCGGCCGCGCGAGGCCTCATGCAGCTCACTCTCCCCGCCGCGGGCGAGGCGGCGCGCGAGCTGAACGAGGAGCCCCCCGCCTACGCCGAGCTGTACGACCCGGCGCGTTCGATCCGCCTCGGGGCGCAGACGCTCCGCTCGCTCCTCGACCGCTTCGGCAACGATGCCGCTCTCGCCGCCTCTGGCTACAACGCCGGCGCCGGCCAGACCGTCCTCTGGAGCGGCGGGAGCGACCGGCCGGCCGAGGCGCTCCTGGCGGCGATCAGCTACACCGAGACACGCACCTACGTGCGGCGCGTCCTGGCGAACCGCCGGGCCTACCGGCTCGCGCTGCCCGCCGAGGAGTCGATCGGCGGCCGCCGGTAGACGAGGATCCGGGTCTTCTCGCGAAGACCCTTCGTCCACCTCTCCACCTCCTCGTTGAGGAGGCGTTCGCGCTGGAGCTCGCGGACCTGGTCCTGCACCTCGGCGAACGGAGGGAGCGTCTCGACGCCCCGCGCGGCGGCCTCCGTACGGAACGGCCCGTCGTAGAAGGCCCGCATCCCCTCGTCCGTCACCTTCACCGTCGGCAGGAGCCTCTCGCGGGCGTAGCTCTCCAGGGCGATCCCGCGCCGGATCCAGTCGCGCACCTCGTCGCGGCTCGTCCGCGCCCGCTCCAGCACGCGGTCGAACGGCTCGCCCGCCCCCGCCTCGTAGCGGGCCGCCACCACGTCGAGCTTCGCGTTCACCTCCGCCGGGTCGGGCTCGAGGCCCGTGAGGAGGCGCAGCTCCTTCTCGCGCAGCAGCTCGACGACCCGCAGGTCCAGAAGCCGGTCGCGGTAGGCGAGCTCGGCCTCCCCTTCCCGCCGCGGCAGAAAGCCGATCGCCGCCAGGCGCGAGATCTCACCCTCCAGGACGACCTCCGTGCCGACGACCGCCGCGATCCGGTCGAGCGTCACCGCCGGCCCGGTCGTCGGCGGCGGAGGATTCTCTGCCGCGGCGGCCCCGCCCGAAACGAGAGCGAGCAGAAGGGCGGCGGCGAAGATCCCCATCGGCGCGATCGTACGACGCCCTGCCGGCGCGCGGCGGGCTTGGCCATCGGTTCCCGCTGGTAGCATCCGGGAGTGACCTCCTCCGCTGGCGCCCCCGGGCGCCTCCTCGTCGTCGCCACTCCCATCGGCAACCTCGAAGACCTCTCCCCCCGGGCTCTCGCGGCCCTGCGCGACGCGAGCCTCGTCCTCTGCGAGGACACCCGCCGCACCGGCAACCTCTTCGCCAGGTACGGCGTCACGACGCCGCGGGTCTCCTGCCACGAGCACAACGAGTTCCGCCGGATTCCCGAGATGCTCGAACGCCTCGCGGCGGGCGAGACGCTCGCGCTCGTCTCCGACGCCGGCACGCCGGGCGTCTCCGACCCGGGACGCCTCCTCGCCGCGGCCGTCGCCGAGGCCGGGTACCGCGTCGAGCCGATCGCGGGGCCCTCGGCCGTCGCCGCGATCCTCTCCGTCTCGGGCTTTCCCGCGATTCCTTTTTCCTTTCTCGGTTTCCCGCCCTCGCGCCACGGCGAGCGATCCCGCTGGTACGCCCGCTTCGCCGCGCGCGACGAGACCCGCATCCTCTTCGAGTCTCCCTATCGCGTCATCGCCTCCCTCGAGGAGATGGGCCGCGCCTGGGGCGACCCGCAGGTCTGCCTCGGGCGCGAGATGACGAAGCTCCACGAGGAGATCCTGCGCGGCACGGCGTCCGCCGTTGCGGCGATCCTCGCGAAGCGCCCCGGCATCAAGGGCGAGATCGCCGTCGCCGCCGCGCCGTCGGCCGCAGCGGTGCCCACCGGCCCGTCGGAGCTGCCGGAGGGCGGTCCCGACGGGGAGCCCGTCGACGACGACTCCGCCACCGGCGAATGAGCGACCCCGCCGTCCGCGTCCGCGACCTCGTCAAGACGTTCGAGGTCACACGGAAGTCGCCCGGCCTCGCCGGCGCGCTCAAGGGGCTCTTCCGCGCGGAGACGACGACCCTCACCGCCGTCGACCGCGTCTCCTTCGACCTCGACCGCGGCGAGATGGTCGGCTACATCGGCCCGAACGGCGCGGGAAAGTCGACGACCATCAAGATGCTCACCGGAATCCTGACGCCGACGTCCGGCGAGGTCTCCGCCCTCGGCTTCGTCCCGTGGCGCGACCGCCGCGCCTACACGAAGTCGATCGGCGTCGTCTTCGGCCAGCGGACCCAGCTCTGGTGGGACATCGCGGTCGTCGAGAGCTTCCGGCTCCTGCGCGAGATCTACGGCGTCTCCGAGGCCGACTACGCCAGGAGGATGAAGGTCTTCGACGACCTCCTCGACGTCGGCCGCCTCCTCCCGCAGCCGGTCCGCAAGCTCTCCCTCGGCGAGCGGATGCGCTGCGACCTCGCCGCCTCGCTCCTCCACGAGCCGACGCTCCTCTTCCTCGACGAGCCGACCATCGGCCTCGACGTCGTCGCCAAGGCCAACGTCCGATCGTTCCTCAAGGAAGCGAACAAGCGCCTCGCCACGACCGTCATCCTCACCACGCACGACCTCGACGACATCGAGGAGCTGTGCGAGCGCGTCGTCCTCATCGACCACGGGCAGGTCCTCTGGGACGGCAGCCTGCGAGGCCTGCGCGACCGGCACCTCCCCGAGGCGCGCATCCGCTTCGACCTGAACCCGATCCCGGCGGGCGACCCGGCCGAGCTCGCCGTCGGCCCGTGGCGCGCGGCGCGCGTCTCGCAGGGCCGGTACCAGATCGTCGTCGACAAGCGCGAGGTCTCCACCGCCGACGTCCTCCGGGAGGTCGTCCGCGACCTCCCCGTCCTCGACCTCGCGGTCGGCGAGCCCGACATCGAGGAGGTCGTCGCCCGCATCTACCGCGAGAACGCCGCACTCCGCAAGCCCGCCGAGGACGCCCTGGCCGAGGGCGGCGCTCCCGGCGTCGTCGCCCATCGCGGCGTCCGCCGGGGCTGAGGCGGCGGACAGAGAGATGTCCGAGACGACCGCCCTCGCCTTCGCGCGGCCCGCCCTCGCCTTCGCGCGGCCCTACCTCGCCTTCGCGCGCACCTCGTTCCTGAACCTCCTCGCCTACCGTGCGCGCTATTTCGTCGGCATCCTGACGTATTTCTTCAACGCCACCGTCTGGTACTACATCTGGCGCGCCCTCTTCCACGAGAAGGGCGACGGCGCCACGCTCGGCGGCTTCACCTTCCCGCAGATGCTCACCTACGTCACGACGGGGTGGGCCCTGCGCAGCTTCTACTTCAACGAGGTCGACCGCGAGATCGCGAGCCAGGTCCGCGAGGGGCGGCTCGCGATGACGCTCATCAAGCCCGTCGACATCCAGGCCATGACGCTCTCGCAGGCGCTGGGCGAGAGCGCCTTCCGCCTCGTCCTCTTCACGGTCCCCATCGGCGTCCTCCTCGGCCTCGTCTACCCGGTCCTTCCGCCGGCGAGCCCGGCGGCCTTCGGCCTCTTCCTTCTCTCCGGGCTCCTCTCGGCCCTCCTCGTCGGCGCCATCAACTTCTGCGTCGGCCTCGTCGCCATCCGCACCACGTCGATCCTCGGCGTCCTGCGCGCCAAGTACCTCGTCCTCGAGCTCCTCTCCGGCCTCCTCGTCCCCGTGGCGTTCTTCCCCGAGCCGGCGAGGAAGGTCCTCGTCTGGCTCCCCTTCCTCCACATGAACGACACGCCCGGGCGCATCTGGCTCGGCCTCGCCACCGGCGCCGACGCGGCGCGCGCTCTCGCCCTCCAGGCCGGGTGGACCCTCCTTCTCCTCTTCCTCGGCCGCTTGCTCTGGAACGCGACCGCGCGGCGCATCGAGGTCCAGGGGGGCTGAGCGTGAAGAGCCTCCGATTCCACGGGCGCCTCTTCGCGCTCTACTTCGCGCAGTACGTGAAGGCGCGCCTCGCCTACCGGGCCGACTTCGCGACGGCGGTCCTCGCCTCGTTCCTCGGGACGGCCGCGTCGTTCTCGGTCGTCCTCCTCCTCTTCTCGCGCTTCGACCACCTCGCCGGCTGGAGCTTCCCCGAGATCGTCTTCCTCTACGGCTTCTCGCTCCTGCCGTACGGCCTCTTCTCGGTCCTCTCCCTCAACCTCTACGAGTTCGCCGACCGCTACCTCGTGGAGGGGCGCTTCGACCGCATCCTCCTGCGCCCCGTCTCCCCGCTCTTCCAGATCTACTTCGAGAGCTTCCGCCTCGAGTCGCTCCAGGAGGTCGTCACCGGAACGGTCGCCATCGCGTGGGCCGTCTCACGGCTCCCCGACCTCTCGCCGCTGGGCCTGGCGCTGCTGCCGCTCTGGGCCGTTTTCGGAGCCGTCATCTACCTTTCGGTCTTCGGCATCCTCACCGCCTCCAGCTTCTGGATCGAGGACCGTGTCGGCCTCGCGCCGCCGGTCTTCAACCTCATGGCCTTCGGCCGCTACCCCATCACGATCTACGACCTGAAGGTCAAGGTCCTTCTCTCCACCGTCATTCCCTTCGCCTTCGCGTCGTTCTACCCGACCACCCTCGCCCTGAAGCGCGCCGACTTCACCCCGTTCTTCTGGGCCGTGCCGGCCGTGGCGATCCTCTTCGCCTTCCTCAACCGCGCCCTCTGGCGCAGGGGCATCGCGAGGTACGGCTCGACGGGCAGCTGAACCGTCGCTGCTCCCGCCCCACGGGGAGAGGGGTGGCCGATAGTCGGCCTCGGTATCATTCCTGCCGTGGACCTCCTCGACGGATTCGACTCGCGGCAGTTTCGCCGCCGCTGGGCCGCCATGAACGCCGTAACCCGACGGGAGGCGAAGGCCCTTTCTCCGGAGGAGCGCCTCGTTCAGCTCGGAGCACTCCACCTGTTCCTTCGCTCTACCGCAGGTGCCGGAGAGAGAGCTCGGAAGGCGGGCGACAAACGAGTTCGGGATCGATGGAACCGTTTGCGGCAGGTCCTCGGTGGCGGGGCCTGACACCCTCCAGCCTCTGGCATCGGCCATCCTCGACCTGGAGGAGTGGCTTTCAGGCGTCCGCGTGCCACACCTTTTTATTGGCGGAGTCGCCGTGGCCTTTCTCGCACGGCCGCGCACCACGAACGACGTCGACGGTATCGTCCTCGTGCCGGACGACGGATTCGCCGACTTCCTGAGGTCGGCGACAAAGCACGGATTCCCATCCAGGCACTCAGACGCGGCCACGTTCGCCAGGTCGAACCGGATCTTCCTCCTTCGGCATGCCAGCTCCGGAGTCGACGTCGACCTTTCCGCCGGTTCCCTGGGCTTCGAGCAGGAGATCGTCCAAAAGGCCCGCAGGGTGGTCGCCTTCGGTCGGAGCCTGCCGATTCCGAGAGCTGCAGACCTCGTGATCCTCAAGGCGATTGCAGCACGGCCACAGGACTACGCAGACATCGCTGCCGTGCTGGAGCAAAACCCCCGGCTCGACAAGAAGCGGGTTCTCCGTCTCGTCTCCCTCTTTGCCGAGCTTCTCGAGGCCCCTGAGCTGGTCACAGGCATCGAAAGCCTGTTCCGCGGAAAGGGGATCAGATCTCGATTTCCTGCTCCAGCCTCTGGCTATAGTAGAAAATGAAGACCTGACCCCTCGGATCTCGCGTCCCCCGCACCTCGCCCCGTCTTCATCTCGAGCCCGCGCGCTGAAGGCGCGCGCTCCGCGAAGGGAGGTGGGCGGGGGGCGAGGGGTGGGTTCACAGGGTGCGCTTGCCGTATTCCTTGTCGAGGTAGAGGACCGCGCCGGGACGGTCGGCGACCATCCGGATCTTGTCGACGATCTCGGTGACGCGCGCCTCTTCCTCGACCTGCTCCGTCACGAACCACTGCAGGAAGACCTGCGTCGCGGTGTCGCCCTCGGCGGCGGCGAGGTGGTAGAGCTTGTGGATGCGGGCCGTGACGTCCTTCTCGTGCGCGAGCGTCTTCTCGAACGTCTCGAGAGCCGTGCCGAAGGAGGTGGCGGGCGCCTTGGCGTCTTTCCAGCCGATCGACGCGCCGCGGGCGAGCATGTAGTCGACGAACTTCGTCGCGTGCGCCATCTCCTCCTGGAACTGGACGCGCATCCACCGTCCGAAGCCCTTGTAGGCCTTCGATTCGAAGTCGGCGGACATGGCGAGGTAGAGGTACGCGGCGCCGATCTCGGCCGACACGTGCTCGTCGAGGGCAGCTTTGAGTTTCTCGGGAATCATCGGTGCCTCCTTCAGGTTGCCGAGCGGTCTTCGAGCGCGACGCCGGCGTCGGTGGCGAGCATCGACACGAGCGACGGCCACGACACGTCGGGCTGCTCGACGAACGCGTTGAGGAAGACCGCCACGTCCCGCGCACCGTTGGCGGCCACCAGGTCGGCGACCGCCTTCTTCAGCAGCAGCTCCGGCGGCTCGGCCACGGGCCCTTCGGCCGTGAGGCTCGGCCCCTCGTGCGGGAGGTCGAGAGCGGCGAGGAACGCCTCGATCATCTCGCCCCTCGCGGCGACCAGGCCGGACGAGAGGACGAAGAGGGCGAGCTCCTCCGCGCGCTTGTCGCGAAGCGTCTTCCTCACGTAACCCTTGCGGACGTCCTCCTGGAAACGCTCGAAGCGGTTCAGGGGGACGCGCTGGAGCGAGAGGACGCTCCCGGCGATCTTGTCGGGGATCTCGTCGTCCTCGCAGGCGACCAGGACGATGGCGTCGATTTCGGAGTTCGAAAGGCGGCGGAAAATCTCGTAAGGCTTCATCGTTGCAGGGACGGAGGATAGCGCGAAGTCATCCTTCCCGGCCGACCGAACGGAAATGAGTGAGAATGGGCGGCTTGATAGTCCTCCACGGAAACCCCCTTCCCCCGACAGGCCCGCTCCCCGGAGCCGGGTTCTTCCTGTGGGGTGAAGGGTCCTACGCCGCTGCGCGCCTGCGGCCGGAACACCCGCGCTACCTCGACCCCGCCGCCCTCGAGAGCACTCTCAAGACGGCGGGCCTCGCCGTCGCGGCCGGCGGGCACGTCCGCCCCGGGCGCCTCGTCCTCACGCTTCCCACGCTCCGGTCGCGCCCCGTCCCGTCCCATCCCGCGCTGCGCGAGGACGAGGACTACGCGGGCGGCGAAACCGTCCTGAAGGCATTCGAGGTCGAGGGGCTCTTCCTGCCCCCCGGGCGCGCCTTCGACGCCCTCACCGTCATGGGGGAGTCTCCCGAGCGTCCCGGCCTCCTCCTCGGCGACGACATCGACTACTGGGTCGCCGTCGCCGCGTGGGTCCTCGACCTCCTCCAGCGGCGCCGGATCGTCCCGGCCATCGAGGACGGGCACGCCCGCTGGCGCCCGGTCTTCAACGACCCCCACGAGAAGGACCGCGCCGACCTCTTCGCCCAGGCGATGCCCCCCTCGAGCCGCGCCATCGGCTGGCCGGGCGGCTCGGCCGAAGGCCTCTACCCCACCTCGGCCTTCCTCCTCAGGACCGTCGTCGACGACATGGCCGACGCCGCCGCGCGCGAGCTCCTCCTCGAGGGGATCCCCGACGTGAGGCGCCGCGCCGGCACCGGCCCCGAGTGGCTCGCCCTCTCTCTCCTCGCCGCCCGCCGCGACGGCCGGGAAGACGAGCTCGTCGCCGAGGCCGTCCCCGCCGAGGTCGCCGACCGCTTCAGCGCCTGGAGCATCCCGCTTCTCGAGGCCCTTCCCGAGGGCGACCTGCGTCTCGGCGTGAGGCTTCATCCTCCCGATCCGGCGTCGGAAGAGTCCCCGTCCTGGCGCCTCGGCTACCACCTCGAGGCCGCGGACGACCCGAGCCTCAAGCTCTACGCCGAGGAGATCTGGCACGAGACCACCTCGAGCCTGAGGCGCCTCGGGCGACGCTTCGTCAACCCCCAGGAGACCCTGCTCGCACGCCTGGGAGGCGTCGCTTCGCTCAGCGAGCCGATCCGCCGGAGCCTCGAGGAGCGTCACCCCGAAGGCGCCACGCTCTCGCTCGAAGACGCGTGGCGCTTCCTCGCCACCGACGCGCCCCTGCTGAAGGAGGCGGGCGTCCAGCTCCTCCTTCCCGCCGAGGGTCGCACCACGAAGCCGTCGCTGCGCCTCAACGCGGCCGAGAGCCGCTGGAAGAGCGGCGTCGCCGTCACCCGGTTCGGCCTCGGCACGCTCGTCGACTTCGACTGGCGCGTCGCCGTCGGCGACCAGCTCCTCTCGCCCGACGAGTTCGAGCAGCTCGCCACCCGCAAGGTGCCGCTCGTCGAGGTGCGGGGCGAGTGGGTCCTCCTCGACCCGCAGGGCGTCGCCCGCACGCTCGCCCTCTTCGAGAAGAAGCCTTCGGGCCGGACGACCCTCGCCGACTTCCTGCGCATGGCCAGCGGCCTCGACGAGGAAGACGCCGAGGCCCTCGGGGTCGACGGCATCACCGCCGACGGCTGGCTCGCCGAGCTCCTCCAGTCCGACGCCGCGCAGGACGCGCCCTTCGTCGCGCCGAAGGCGCTCCTCGGCCGTCTCCGCCCCTACCAGGAGAAGGGCGTCTCCTGGCTCCGATTCCTCCTGTCGCGCGGGCTCGGCACCTGCCTCGCCGACGACATGGGTCTCGGCAAGACGATCCAGCTCCTCGCCACCCTGCTGACGGCGCGCGAGGCGGGCGAGTCCATCCGCCCGTCGCTCCTGGTCTGCCCCACGTCCGTCGTCGAGAACTGGATCCAGGAGGCCGCGCGGTTCGCGCCGTCGCTCACGGTCGCCGTCCACCACGGACCCGAGCGGGCCCAGGGGGACGACTTCCAGGAGCTCCTGAAGAAGACCGACCTCCTCGTCACCACCTACTCCCTCGCCCACCGCGACCGGGCGATCCTCACCGAGGTGTCGTGGGAGTACCTCGCCCTCGACGAGGCGCAGAACATCAAGAACCCCGGCACCGCCCAGTCGCGCGCCGTGCGCGCCCTGCGCTCCACGCGCCGCGCGGCCCTCACCGGCACGCCGCTCGAGAACCGTCTCTCCGAGCTGAAGGCCATCCTCGACTTCCTCAACCCCGGCCTCCTCGGCTCCGACGAGGCGTTCCGCCGCGCCTTCTCCATCCCCATCGAGCGGCACCACGACCCCGTCGCCCGCGAGCGCCTCCGGCGCCTCACGGCCCCCTTCCTCCTCCGGCGGACGAAGACCGACCCGACCATCGCGCCCGACCTCCCCGACAAGATCGAGACCAAGGAGTGGGTCGGCCTCTCGCGCGAGCAGGCCACGCTCTACCGCGCCACGACGAAGGCCCTCCTCGAGGGCATCGGCAAGGCGCAGGGGCAGAGCCGCCGCGCGAAAGTCCTTCTTCTGCTGCTGCGCCTCAAGCAGATCTGCAACCACCCGGCGCTCTTCCTCGGCGACGGCTCCCGGCTCGACGGGCGCTCCTCCAAGCTCACCCGCCTCCTGGCCATGCTCGAGGAGACCGAGGCCGAGAGCCGCCCGGCCCTCCTCTTCACGCAGTTCAGCGAGATGGGCCACCTCCTCGTCCGCGCCCTGCGCGACAAGTTCGACAAGGAGGTCCTCTTCCTGCACGGCGGCGTGCCGCGCCTGGCGCGCGTCGAGATGGTCCGCCGCTTCCAGGAAGACGAGGACCCGCCCCTCTTCTTCGTCCTCTCCCTCAAGGCCGGCGGGGCCGGCCTCAACCTCACCCGCGCCTCGCACGTCTTCCACGTCGACCGCTGGTGGAATCCCGCGGTCGAGGACCAGGCCACGGACCGTGCCTTCCGCATCGGCCAGACGCGGCACGTCCAGGTCCACAAGTTCGTCTGCCGGGGCACGCTCGAAGAACGGATCGACGGAATGATCGACGAGAAGAAGGAACTGGCCCGCTCCATCATCGGCGCGGGCGAGAGCTGGATCACCGAGCTCTCCAACGAAGAGCTGGCCGACCTCGTCGCCCTGGGCCGCGAGGCCGTCGAATCCGGGGACGGAGCCTGACGTGATCGCCGCCAGGAAACGTCTCGTCGACGTCCCCTCCGCCCCCGTGCCCGCCGCCGGCTGGGGCGAGCGCTGGCTCGCCGCCGCTTCCGGCGCCGGCCGCGCCCGCATCGAGAAGGGCCGCGCTCTCGTCGCCGAAGGCGCCATCACCGCGCTCGACGTCAGGCCGGGCGTCGTCGACGCCGAGGTGCGCGACCGCGGCCGCTCGCTCCTCTCCCTGCGCCTGCGCGTGCGTCCCCTCAACGAGCGCGTCTTCGAGAGCGCCCTGAAGTCCTTCGCCGAGCGCGCCCGGACCGCCGCCGAGCTTCTCTCCGGCTCCCTTCCCGAGGAGGCCGACGACGTCTTCGCCGCGGCCGGCGGGGCGCTCCTCCCGGTCTCCTCCAGCGACGTCTCCGTCACCTGCCCGTGCGGCGACGGCCTCGCCTGCCGCCACGCCGCCGCCGTCCACGTCGCCCTGGCCGAGCGCTTCGACCGCGACCCGTTCCTCCTCCTCCTCCTTCGCGGAAAGGGACGGGACGAGATCCTCGCCCGCCTGCGCGAGGCCCGCGCCAGGCGCGCGCTTCCGGCCGCTGCCGCCGCGCCGAAACGGGCGGTGGCCGCCGTGGCCATCCCGCTCGAGCCGCTCCCGGAGGTCCGCCCCGAGTCCTTCTTCCGGCCGCTCGTCCCTCTCTCGACGCTCAAGACGCGGTTCGTCCCGCCCGAGCATCCCGAGGCGCTCCTGACCCGCCTCGGCCCGCCGCCCCTTCAGGACGACGACGCCGCGCGCCTCCTCGTCGACATGCACCGCGCCATCGGGCGCTCCGCAGCCGACCGCCTCACCGAGGCCGAGTGGCGCCGCGTCAGCCCGCGGGGGCGGGCGTCGGGGGAGTAGAAGGCGCGTCCTTCCTCCACCCCGGAGCGAGGAGGACGAGGAGACCCGCCGCGATGCAGAGGGCTCCGCTGGCGATCCACGGCGTCACGCCCGAGGTCACCAGCGTCGCGCCGCCGCGCAGGACGGTGACCCCGACGGCCGTGAAGACGTAGGCCCACGGGTCGTCCTTCAGGAAGAGCGCCACGCCCAGCGCCAGCGCCACGGCCGGCAGAGCGCCGGAGACGAGCGGCACCGCGATCTCGCCGAACGTCCGCGCGTCCAGGGGCGCCCAGCAGCCCAGCGCGACGAGGCCGAGGACGACCTGCGTGCGCCGCAACGACGCGAGCTCGCGGGCCAGGAGCGAGGCGAGGGCCGCGCCGCCCGCGACGAGGAGCGCCAGCTCGGTGGCCGAGGCGAGGACCGACGCGGCCGGCAGCCATCCGTCGACCCCGGGAGGGAAGCCGAAGCCACCCACGCCCGCCTCCGACGGGAACGCCGCTTCCAGGCTCGCCTTCAGGGCCCGCGCCGCGAAGACGAGCAGTGCCGTCGCCCCCGCGGCCCGCAGCGCCCGGACGCGCCCGTCGGGCATCGGGCGCCGCAGGAGGCCCAGCGCGTGCGGCGCCGCCGCCGTCACGAGCCCCACCGCGACGAACGCCAGCGCGTAGGAGAGGAGGAGCCCCGCCGCAACGCCGATCGCCGCCGTCACGGCGTACGCCGCCAGGGGCATGTCGGCCGGCCACGACCGGAGCAGCGTCGGTACGTTCGAGACACGTTCGAGAAGCGCCGGCACCGAGAGGAGGAGCGCCCAGCGGGCCGCCGCGCGCCACCGCATCTTCCCGGCCCGGTGCGCCCGCATCAGCGCGACGAGGCCGAGCCCGATCACCGTCCCGAACCCCGCCACCTTCACGGCCAGTGCCGCGTACGTCGCCGTCGTGCTCCGCCCCTCTGCGCGCGCCCACTCCTCCGGCAGCTTCAACGCCGTCGCCACCAGGGAAGGCGTCGCTCCGGCGACCGAGACCGTCACGCGCTGCCGGGCCTCGCCGGCGGCCTGCGACGGCACCTCGAAGACGATCCGGTGGTCGCGGCGGGCCTTGCGCTCCTCCGCGTTCGAGGAGACCACGGTGAGCGCCGCCGGGTCGATGCCCCGGCTCCGCGCCGCTTCGCGCGCCTTCCCGAGCGCTTCCGCCTGCGAGAGGGACGCCCCGGCCTCCTCCTCCGGAAATCCCCGCGAGAAGCCCGTCACGCGGCCGTCCCGCGCGTCCACCACGACCCACCACCGGTGCCGGTCCCGCTCGCGCGCGAACCGCACCTGCCAGACCGGCCCGGGCAGCACCGTCGTCGCCCACGTCTGCAGCGCCGCCATCCCGCCGTGCCCCAGCAGCCAGCGCTCGGCGTTGCGTTCCCAGCGGTAAGGGATCAGCCCGGCCCCCGTCTCTCCCGCGTCCTCCAGCGACGGCAGCGCCGAGCCGCTCTCGGCCACCGTCACGTAGCGGGCGGGGTCGTCCCCCTGCCCCTTCACGAACGCGCGCGCCGCCTCGAGGGCGTCCGCGCGCGAGACCCGCACGTCCGCATCCAGAGCGCCCCGCGGCAGGACCGTCCTCACGAGGAGGAGCACCGCCACCGACACCGCCGCCGCCGCCGCGACGTGCGTCACCGAGAGGGGCTTCGGCGCGACGATCGCCGGCGCCTCGCTGCTCGCCCCCGGCCACGGCGGCGGCGCCGAGCCCACGTCGCCGTTCGTCAGCCCCGCCTCGGCCCTGAACCCGCCCCGCTTCCACGCCAGCGCGCCCGCCACCACGAGCGGCAGCAGCAGGACGCCGGCGGACAGCGCGCCCGATACCGCGAAGTACGTGTTCGTCGAGCGCACCAGGATCAGCGACGTGTAGACCGCGTCCACCGTGAAGTGCCACACGAGGAGCGGGAAGAGGTCGAGCTTCAGCATCACGACGCCGATGACCACCCCCGCGAGCCCCACCTCCACGCCGCGAATCCAGAACGGCTGGTTCGGGTAGCCCGCGTGGGCGAATCCCCAGATCAGCGCCGGAACACCCACGGCCACCCACGCGGGCGAGAAGCGGCGGAGGAACGGGATCGAGAACATCCGCGACGAGAACTCTTCCGTCGTCGCCGGCACGAACCCCATCAGCAGCACGCCCAGCCACGGCAGGCTCGTCCCGAGGAGGTTCGAGTAGGGGACGTCCGCCGGCGACCAGGCCCCGAGCCGGTCCGCCGCGAGGTAAAAGAGCACCTGGTAGGCGAAGAACCCCGCCGTCAGCGCGTACCCCGCCAGCAGCCCCAGGAAGACCCGCTTCGTCCCGAACGCGCGCCGCGAGAAGACGCGCCCGAGCGCCGGCTTGTCGGGGTACGCCTCGCGGTACTCCGGCTCGCCGCCCGCCACGAGGAGGAGCAGCAGGAGGCCCAGCATGCAGGCGTTCCCGAAGTCCGCGAGGAGCGCCTGCGACAGGAAGCTCGCCCAGCTCTCCGTCGTGTCGTACGAGAAGAGCGAGATGGGCAGCTCGTTCATCGACGCGGCCATCTGCAGCGCCGTCCCGGTCAAACCGAACGCCAGCGCCCAGCGCCACTTCACGTCGCGCCGCCGCAGCCGGTCGAAGAACGCCACCACGAGCGCGATCGCCGTCAGCACCAGCCCGAACGTCGCCACCGCGCCCGCCGCGCGGTTCTTCGAGCGCAGCGTCGCGTACCCCTGCCGCCACGCCTCGGGCACGTCGAGCCACAGCGACGAGCGCCCCACCTGGTCGCCCTGCACCTCCACGAGGTACCGGATCGCCGCCCCGTTCCATCGCAGCGTCCGCGACTCCCACACGAACGTCCGGTCGACGCGCGCGGGCCGCTTCTCCTCCGTCGTCTCCACGAACCGCAGCCCGGCCGGGTCGAGCCCGCGGTGCGCGCGGAGCGTCTCCTCGGCCAGCGCCCGCGCCCTCCCGGGCCCCGGGTCGGCGGCCGCCGCCTTCTCCGGCAGGATCCGGCGGAATGCCAGCAGGTCGCCTCCCGGCGAGACGAACGCCCGCAGCTCGCCCTTCTCCAGCGGCTTCACGAACCGGAACGACCAGCGCCACACCGGCACCTCGCGCCCCAGCAGCGGCACCGCCTTCGAGACCCCCAGCTCGCGCTCGAGGAAGACCTTCGCCTCGTCGTCGAAGTCGAAGATCCCCAGAGCCGTCCGCCCCGCCACGTCGAATCCCCGCGCGGCGAGCGCCGTCTCCGCCACCCGCCGCGCCTCCTCCCGCGTCACGCGAAAGTCGATCGACGCCTCCGGAAACGCCCGCGAGAACAGCGTCGCCCCGATCGCCGTCCCCACGACGATCACCGCCACGCACACCGCCACCAGCCGCCGGTCGCCCCGCGAGAACCGCTCTAAATGTGAATGGGGTCTGGTCTGCACTCTACACTCTACGCGCGGGGGTCTCGCTGGGGGTCTGGTCTACGCTCTACACTCTACGTTCCGTAGAGTGTAGAGCGTAGACCAGACCCCCATCTCTGAAGAAGCTCCACGGCCTTCCGGCCGGCGTTCTCGACATCCGTCTCGGCGGCACCCTGCCGGGCACAGGCCTCGCAGACCTCGGCGAAAGGTCTGCCGGAGAAGAGCCGCCGCACCGGAACCACGTCGTCCGCAGGCAGCGCCTCGTGGCGCACGTCGTCCTCCGCATCGCGCCAGACGACGAGCATCTGCCCTCGAGGGGCCTCCGCCGGCTCCGCGGCGCCGCCGTCCCACCACGCGGCCAGGTCCCAGCGCGACTCCACCAACGCCGTTCCTGGCAGCGCCTCGAAGCGCAGGTCGGGCCACGCCTCGGGTGGCACCGCCGCGAGCGTCTCGAGGTGCAGGGGCTCCGCGTCCTCGGCCTGGAACGCCTCGTTGCGCGCCCATTCGAGCGCCGCGACGTCGGCGAGCCACGGTCGCTCCCCGCCGTACGCGTGGTCGCGCAGGTACCCGGGCAGCGACTCACCCGCCCACCGCAGCGACCACCGCGTGGGCGGATGCGCGAGCAGGTAGTCCGTCACGAGGTTGTGCCAGCGCGCCTCCCCGAGCGCCGCCGCCGTCCGTTCGAAATCCTCCGCGAGGACGTCGCGCAACCGGAAGAAGTACATGTTCGCGTAGGCGTCGAGCCGCTCTTCGGCCGGCATCCGCGCATCGCTCGCGAACACCTCCGCCACGGCCGCCCGGTCGGCTTCCCTACCATCCAGCGTCGTCGTCACCCCCGCGGGCGCCGTGACCAGACCGAACAGCAGCTCCTGCACCCCGAAGGGCAGAGGAGCCGTTCGTTTTCCGTTGAGGCGGAAAACGGAACCGACTCCCTTCTCTGCCTGCTTTGACGGAATACGGAACCGACCCTTTGGCTCTGTCTGCGCGACGGTGGCGGCCTTGTCGCGCTCGGCGCGGACGACCGCCAGGTCGGGAATGTGGTCGTCCCACTCCACCAGCGACGAGACCTCGCCGAAGAGGCCCACCGCCTTCCCCGGTAGAGGTCCCACACCTCCGGCCGCACCGGGTGGTCGTGCGTGTCGACGAGGAGCGGCCCCATCTCCGACGGCCCCGCCAGGTGGAACTGCCACACGCTTTCGGGCGGGATCGCCGCCAGGTACGCGCGCGGGTCGAAGCCGTGGTTCGTCGCGCTCACGAAGACGTTGTTCACGTCGAGAAGCAGCCCGCAGCCGCTCCGCCGCGCCACCTCCGCCACGAACTCCCACTCCGGCATCGTCGAGCCGCGATACCTCACGTAGCTCGAAACGTTCGAGCACGAGGACCGCCTGAGCCGCTCCTGCACGTGCGCCACCCGCGACACCACGTTCGCGAGCGACTCCTCCGCGTACGGCAGCGGCAGCAGGTCGTGCGACGTACGCCCGGCCGCCCCGTCCAGCAGAGATGGTCCGACACCCACGCCGGCTCCATCTCCGCGTCCAGCCCCTTCTTCAGCGTCGAGATACCCCTCGTCGACCGGGTCCGTCCTGCCGATGCCGAGCGGACACCCCGTGCAGCGTCATCGGGTAGCGTTGCGGACGGCGCGGAGGATCCTTCTCGCGCCCGCCTAACGCCATGTAGTTCTCGCTGATCGCCTCGAGCCAGTCGCCCGCAGGCTCACCTGCGAGGATCGCGGCGTAGGCTCGCGCCGCAGGCCGAGACCGTGCCTGAGGAAAGGGCGCGCGTCGCCGGCTTCGGAGTTTCGCGTTCGCCGCCTTCAGGTCCTCGCACTCCTTCCTCGGAGGCGACCATCACCCAGCCCTTGCCCTTGCATCGCGCGTTCTTAGTGTGGCACGTGTGCGCGCCGGCCACGCCGTACTCGCTTTGCCCTTGCAGGCGTTCCCGCCCATGCACTTGACCGTCTTCTCTCTTCGGCCTTCGGGGTCTCCCCATCGGCTTCTTCTCGTCGGCCGAAACGTAGTTCGCCGCCGAGAACACTCCGCCGCCGCGATCGCCGCCACCGCACCGAACATTTGCCTGCGATTCATCCTTGGAACTCCTCCGGCCCCGCGCGGTGTCTCCCCGCCGAGCCTTGTCCTGAGACAAAAGCCAGATCCTAGGCTGGGATGAGGGGGACGTGCGATGATTCCGGCGACGGGGCGTTCCCGGCGCCACGGTTACCCGGAGCCGCGGGGAGCGCGAGGATGAGGCCGAGGAGCAGATT